>NZ_JAGQCT010000030.1:0-10366 GCF_024346335.1 Cyanobium sp. ATX 6E8
GTGATCGAGTCCGCCTGGTGCGGGTGCCCAGGCAGGTTCACGAGGCAGGTCATTGCCCTCTGGGCCACAGCAGCCTCGATGCTCAGGCCGATGGCGAGCCCTGCCTGCTCGATCAGCTGGCCGCCCCCGGTGACAACGCCATCCCTCTGATGCTCGCCACCGCCTGCGCCGAAGTGCTGCACGGTGAGGTGGAAACCGAGATCGTGCAGGCCTCCCGCGTGTTCCACACCGGTGCCAAGGCGATGGAGCGCCTGCTGCTTCGGCCCAGTTCGATGGCCCCGTCACCCCTGGCACCGCCTACGCCCTGGTCGACGACGTGACCTGCCTTGGGGGCACCCTGGCGGAACTGGCCGACTACATCCAGGCCGCTGGTGGCAAAGTGGCTGCGGTCATTACGCTGGTGAACGCAGGCAGGCTCAATCCCCTCAAGCCTGAACCGCTGGTCACCCGCCGTTTGCGCGAGAGGTTCCCCGATGCCATCCAACACACCTTCGGCATCGACCCCGGTGCCCTCACAGCCAACGAAGCCAGTTACCTCAGTGGTTTCCGAACGGCTGACGGCCTCCGAAATCGCGCAGCTAAGGCAGCAGAAGAGAACGATCTCCGCCTACGCGCAAAGGGTTTTCAGCTTGAGGCTCCGTCAACGCCCCTGAACCAGGAGGGCGAAGGCTGATGACCTCCCCCCGCACCCTGCTGGCCGCGCTGATCGACAAGCTCCGTGGCTGCAACGTCCATGGCGATGCCGAGGAGGCGCCGGCTGCGATCCTCTGGACAGACCCAAAAGGCGAGTGGAAACCGCTGATCCCCCTGTTGCGGCAGCAGCTGCCTGAGCTGCTCTGCCTGGGGGACTACGACCCAGAGCATCGGCTGGGTCCTGCTTTGTGGCTGCGTTGCCTGGTGGACCGGAGCCTGCCCGCTCCCGATGCCGCAGCCGACAGAGTCCCTGTGGTCTATCTGCCAGGCGTCAGCCGCCAGGAACTACGGGCCGGTGAGGGCTGCCCCTGGGCCCTGGAGCCGCTGATCGAGTTGATGTTCCGCGGCAGCCTCTGGTTGCAGCGCAACGGGCGCGACTGGACTCTCGCCGCCTTCCTCGCTTCCGGCGATGCCCTGGGTCTCGACCTGGCCAACGATCAGACCACCAAAGCCGCACTCAGTCGTGCGCTCAGTGAGCTGGCCGTCGTGCCGCTGGAGCAGTTGCGGGGCAAAAAGCTGGAGGCGGACGACTTCGATGCCCTCCTGGCTGACGACCCCATCCGCGACCTGCTGCAGTGGATGACGGATCCCCCGGCCTTCCAGCTGCGCTGTGGTGAGGAACGCTGGAGCGCACTCACCTCCATCTGGAAGAAAGACCTCAAGCTCGATCCTGGCAAGGACGGCGAGCTCGCTGCCGCGGAACGGTTGGCCAAGGGCGAAGGCAACTGGGGCAAGGTCTGGCAGCGCTTCTCGGAGACTCCAGCCGCCTTCCCAGGGCTCCCCGAGCTGCTGCGCCGGGTGGAGCCCGCTCAGATGGGCCTGGCTGTTGGGGCTCACGACCTTTCCCGCTGGCCTTCCCACAACGCCGCCTGTGAAGACCAGGTGCTCACTGCCTTGCAGGGCCTGGCTGGCAAGTCCCATGCCGAGGCGTGCCGCTGTGTGCGGGAGCTGGAGGGCCAGCACGGTGAACGGCGCAGCTGGATCTGGGCCCAGCTGGGCCTTTCCCCGATGGCACAAGTGCTCGCACCTCTCGGTCGCCTGGCCCAGCGGGCTGACCATCCCCTGGTGGGGAACACCCCCCAGGAGTTCATCGAGCCTTACACCACCGATGGCTGGGAGGCTGATCTCTCCGCCTGGCAGGCGATGGCCATGGCCCAGACCGCGCAGGAGGAGGTGGTGCGCAAGGCGGTGGCGGCCCTGCTGCGCCCCTGGCTGGATGACAGCGCCAGTCGCTTCCAGAAAGCCGTGGCAAGCAGTGGTCTGCCGACCCCTGCAGCGCAAGGCGCCATCACCGCCGAGCCCGGGGAGGTGCTGCTGTTTGCCGACGGCCTCCGCTACGACGTGGCGCGGCAGCTGCAAAAGGAACTGGAGGTGATGGGCATCACGGGCAGCCTCAGCACGCGCTGGGCCGCTTTGCCCACGGTCACCGCCACAGCCAAGCCCGCCATCACGCCCCTGATCGGCGAGATCCTGGGCCAGGTACTGCCGGAAGACTTCGCCCCAGCGTTCCGCTCCAGCAAGGCCACCAGTGCCGCCGAGATCCGCAAGGCCCTCACAGCTCTTGGCTACACGGTCCTGGGCGACGACGAGTTGAACCTCCCCTCCAGTGCTGAGGCTCGCGGCTGGCTGGAGACCGGCGACCTCGACCACCGCGGCCATCAGCTCCAGAACGACCTGCCGCGCCAGATCCATTCGGAGATCGAACGGCTGGCGCTTCGCATCCAGAAGCTGCTCGATGCCGGTTGGCGTTCCGTGAAGGTCGTCACCGACCACGGCTGGCTGTTCTGCCCCGATGGCCTTCCCACCGCCGAGCTGCCCAAGCATCTCACCGCCAGCAAGTGGGCCCGCTGCGCCGCCATTAAGGGCGAATCCCAAGTGCCGGTGCCCACCGCCGCCTGGAGCTGGAACCCCAGCGAACAGTTCGCCACCCCCAACGGCGCCGCCTGCTTCAACACCGGCAGCACGAACTCCTATGCCCACGGCGGCATCAGCCTGCAGGAGTGCCTCACTCCTGTACTGGTCGTTTCCGGTGGAGCGAGCAACGCGCCGGCTGCGGCCATCACCGAGATCAGCTGGAAGGGCATGCGCTGCAATCTGGAGGTCAGCGGAGCCACCACTGGCGTGAAGGCCGACCTCCGCCGCGATGCCGCCGGCGGCCCCTCGGTGGCCACCACCGCCAAACCCATCGACGATGGCGCTGCCCGGTTGCTGGTCGAGGATGACGAGCTGGAAGGTGCAGCGGTGGTGGCGGTGCTGTTGAGCCCTGATGGCCGGGTGATCGCCCAACGCCGCACCGTGGTTGGAGGAGAAGCGTGAATAGCAAAATCCGGCCTAGTGTGGTCGCATCGGCGGAGTCAGGCATGGCAGATGTGGTCGCAAGTCAGGTGTCGGTGCGGGATCTCAAAACCCACCTCTCCGAATGGCTGGCCCGTGCCCAGTCCGGTGAGGTGGTGGAAGTCACCTCCCATCGCAAACCCATCGCCCGCATCACCGCTGTGAAGCCAGCGGACTCAGGGATAACCAGCCCGCTGCAAAAAGCGATTGATGCGGGCCTGATCAGCTGGAATGGTCAGAAGCCCAACTTGCCCCCTCCCGTGAAGTTGCGGGGGCAAGGGAAGTTGCTCAGCGACATCGTGATTGAGGATCGGGGTTGAGCTGGTGATCCTTTTCTGTGACACCAGCGCCCTGATGAAGTTGCTCGTTGACGAAGCCCAATCAGATCAGATGCGGCAGGTCAGCAGCACTGTTGATGCCATCGGGGTCTGCCGGATCAGCTGGGCCGAAACAATGGCTGCCCTTGCTCGCCTCCAGCGGGAAGACCCGGTCTGCAACGAAGATCTCGAACAGGCCCGGCAGCACCTGATCCAATCCTGGAAGACCTTCACCATTGTGGAAGTCAGCCAGCCATTGGTGGAAACGGCTGGGCGCTTTGCCGACGTCTTTGCCCTTCGCGGATACGACAGCGTGCAGCTCGCCGCTGCCCATGAACTGCACGTCAACTCCGAACAACCTGTCACCTTCGCCTGCTACGACCGTCGACTGAATCAGGCCGCCCAGCTCCTCCAGCTGGAGGTGTTGCCATGACCGCTTCACCAGCCAACACCAGTGAGATGGACCATCTCGACCAGCTCGGTGCCAAGGCCTTTGATGGCTTTATGGCGCAGCCCGGGCCAGATTGGCCGATGCCAGCCTCGAGGCCCCTGAGTTGATCGATGCCGAGCTGCTCTCGGTGTTGCGGCGGCTCGTGCTGGCAGATCAGTTACCCGAAAAGCACGTGCTGCAGGCCCTGGCCACGGCCCAGCAAATCGGCTTGCGGCGCCATCCCAGCCGCCATCTCTGGCCACGGGCCTGGGACCTGCGCACCAACCTCAGCGCCTACGACGCGCTCTATGTGGCCCTGGCCGAGCAGCTGGGCGCCACGCTGCTCACGGCCGATAGCCGGGCCGCCCGAGCACCGGGCCTGCGCTGCAGCGTGGAGGTGTTGACGCCATGAACGTTGTTCTGGACGTTGCCTTTGCGCAGGAGATCGGCGACGTGCTTTATCGCCTCCAACCCTGGACGAGCTGCGCCGGTCCACACACCTCGTCAAGGATCGGGCCATGTGCCCGCTTAGACTGGTCATCCAACTAGTCAATGGTTGAGGCCTCAATGACGGTCTGGCCTGTTCAGCACGCCAAAGCGCGTTTCAGCGAGCTGCTCGACACCTGTCAGCGTGAGGGGCCCCAGGTGGTGTCGCGGCGGGGCTGTGAAGCCGCCGTGCTTGTGCCCATTGATGAGTGGCGTCGTCTCCAGGCAGCTGCACGGCCCAGCCTGAAAGATCTGTTGCTGAGCCCAGGCGCCCGCAGCGAGATGTTGGTGCCGCCCCGGGGCCAGGCCCGTCGGCGCTCTGTGCCAGCCCTGTAGTCCTGTGGCGTTTCTGCTGGACACCAACGTGGTTTCGGAGCTGCGCAAGCCGCACCCCCATGGCGCTGTGCTCGCCTGGCTCCACAGCGTCCACGACGCTGACCTCCATCTAGCCAGCGTGACCCTTGGCGAGATCCAGGCAGGCATCGAACTCACCCGCGAACAGGACCCTGCCAAGGCCGCCGAGATCGAGCAGTGGCTCGTTCAGGTGAGCTGCACTTACAACATCCTGCCGATGGATGGAGCGGCTTTTCGCTGCTGGGCCCAGCTCATGCATCGGCAATCCGACACCCTCTACGAGGACGCCATGATCGCTGCGATTGCCAGGGTTCATCAGCTCACGGTCGTCACACGCAACGAGGCTGATTTCAGCCGATTTGGCGTGGTGCTGATCAATCCATTCACCACTCGGGGGCGTGAGGCCTGAGCAGGTTCTGAGCCTGCGGCAGAAGCATCTCGGGCCAGGGTTCCTACCTCCGTGGGGTTGATGCGCACCAACATCGTTGACCTGAGCCTTGGCCCGATCAGGTCGTCGTCGCAGAAGCGTTCAGACCCGTGGAGTAGCCCGCATCATGCGTGTTGCAAACCTGGTCCCAGAACGTGAAGTAGAGCCCAAAGTGCACCGACGGGCGGTGGTGGTGCAGGGCGTGGTGCGCCGGCCCGATCACCCAGCGGCCCAGCCAGTGGTGGGGGAATCGGCGTGGCAGGTACTCAAGATCGAGGTGGTTCACAATTGCCCACACGGTCATGGTGCTGAGCACAGCCAGCAGGGTGATCAAGTGCAGGGGAATCAGCATCACAACCAACACCAGAAACAACTACTGCACCAAGGCTTCTGGAGGATCGAACGCAAAGGATGTCCAGGGTGTGGGCCGGCGGGAGCGGTGGTGCCCCCGGTGAAACAGGGCATACAGAACTGGGTGATGGAATAGGCGGTGAGTGAAGTAAAATGCTGCGTCCTGCAAGATGAGCACTGTGAGATAACTCACGCCCAGATACCACCAGGTGTTGGGCTCGACATCCGCGTAGAGCCGCGTCATGCCATGGGCTTGCAGCCCCAGCACCGCAGCAGCGGCAAGGGCGAACACCGCTGCCGAGAGCACTGACAAGCGGATGTCATGGTGGATTCCGTCTCGGATCCTCCGGTTCTGAAGATCCGACGATGCAGATTTGACACGGGAACGGCAGACACGAACCAGGTACCAACACCCTCCGGCAGCAAGGAAATAGCGAGCCAGGATGATCAGAAAAAACACAAGGCTGTCACCCCCGAAGGAATGCTCTGCCCATGTCCACCCGAACCCATCAAAAGCGGGGTGATCCTGAAGCGGTGGCTGGATGATTCCGATGCCGATATCGTTCGCTGCGTTCTGAAATTTCAGGCTAGAGAGAAACAGGACCCCAAAGCTGCCGCAGTGATGCGGCATGTGTGGATCTGCCACCAAACCAACCACAGCTACACGCCAAGGTGTGGCAGGCAACTGGAGAGCGCCGCGACCGGACCCATGCTCCGTTTTCTGCTCAACGTCCTCTGTTTGTGCCGGGGGGCCTTGTGATGGGCCTGGGCCAGGGGCTGCTTTGTGACGATCATCGGCATCCCCTTTGGGATCCAGCACATCAAGTTGGCGCTGATCGCCCTGGCACCGATCGGGATGCAGGTGGTTCCGGGGCGCCGCTGAATGAACAGGGCCTTAAGAACTGGTCGGCCAGCGCCACGGGTTCACCGCTGCGGCTGCCACCCACCGACATGGGCAGTGGCTTCAATGGCATTGATGCCTACTGGTATCAGGACACAGCCAATTACGTGCGGCTGCAGCTGCCCTCAGGTCACAACGGCATCCTGATCGCTGGTGATGGGCAGCAGACGTTCAGCAAGATCCCCCTCTGCGGGACCGCTCCAACAGCCGACAACCACCTCGCCAATAAGGCCTACGTCGACAGCAAGACGGCTGCTGGCACCTACCTGCCGTTGGCCGGCGGAACGATGACGGGTGGCATCACCCTGCCCACCACGATTGCCAGCTTCTCGTACGGCAGCACGGGCTACAACTAGTTCGGTGGCAGTGGTGGCGTTGCCCTGCGCAGCAACACCACCAACCTGTGGACGACGACCTCAGCGAATACCACCTTCAATCAGACGATCGTTGCCCAGCCCACGGGTGGCGTGCAGATGGGTTCGGGTGGTTCCTTCCTGAAACGCGGCAGCAGCTCCACAAAGATTGCCGCCACGGGAATGATCGAACTGCCTGCTGATGCACCAGCGGCAGGGGAGGTGATCCGCAAGGACTACGCCGACAGCACCTACGCCACCAAGGTGGCGATGAGCGACGTCTTTGACGAACCGGCCGCCCTCAAGAGCGAAGTGGCTTCCCTCAAGGCTGCGGGGCGTGCTCTAGCCAGCCGACTGCCCCAGCCAGTCCCCGAGCCCGCTCGAGCCACAGAGCCAGGCCGGGCGCGGCAGCATGTAACGGAGTTGTTACATGGCTCTCATGACTGTCGGGGAAGTCTTTCTGGAGTCCCTCTCCAGCGGCGTGATCACGGAGCGAGAGATCTCCTGGGTTGCTTCCCAGCAGGGTGCCTTTGCCCGCCACGAGGAAGCCCTGGCGCTTCGGTTGGGTCGCTTGGTCGACGAGGGGCAGATCAACCTTGGCTGCCGCCTGCCTAGTCGTCTTGTCCAGCACAAGCTTGTGCTCAACGAATGGATCGAACCGCTGGGCCGGCGCCGCGGCATAGCAGCCGTCTGCGCCTGATACCGCAGCAGCTCGTATGACGCAAGACAACACACTGCAGTACTGGCAGAACATGCGCATCGCCATGGAAGCTGCCGGCGCAACCTCAAGTGCCATTTACAAACGCGCCGTGGCGATCACCCAGGGGCTGCCAGATCCCCTCGCAGCTCAGGATTCAGCTGAGGGCTAGCTGCTAGTCCCTCTCTGATATTGGGGTTACACCGCGTTGCTTTGGTGCAGCGGCCAACCTATGCCACCTGTTGCTCATCGCCCACGGATACTGGATGGCCCACCAGTTCAGAAGACTCACAAGCGGTGATCCAGCTACGCAGCAGCGGGTAGCGCTGAACCATCGCGGCATATTCAGCTGATTGACGGTAGGAGGCTTCCAGAAGCCGGTAGTCAGGGTCCGACTGCATGGACTGCTGCTCTCCGGAAACCAGCTCTGCTGTTAGCGCGAGATGCCTGCGGCCTGGTTGATCAGATGTCATGGAGATCAAACGGGCGCCAAGGGCTGTGGCAAGGCGCTCTGCAACAAGAGTGCCGGAGCCGGCTTGCCGTTGCTGCTCCTGTCAGTGGGAGCAGACAGAAGGCGTCACTGGTAGCCGGACGAACGACAGCGGAGCACCCCCTTGCGCCGCATGTTCACAACCTGTTACATTGGCGTTAACACTTCGTCGCAACCATGACTGAGTCCGCTTCTCGCTTCGGGTTTGTCGCTTTCGCTGAAACCTGGAATGGCCGTTTGGCAATGCTTGGTTTTGTGATCGGTCTTGGCACCGAGCTCCTGACAGGTCAGGGCATCCTTTCCCAAATTGGCCTGGGTTGAACGCCATGCAAACCGACTACACCGCTGCAATTTCGGTCGTTGCCCTGATCACCGCCGTGCTCTCGGCAATGACGATCTACGTGCTGAGCCGTCCTACGGACCTGGCTAAGAGGGTTGGATGATTTCTGCAATCACAGTTCTCCTTATCGGTGCCTGGATTGTTGGTGCTCTCAACCAGCCGGACCTAGCCGATTGAGCTTTTAGCTCTTGTTTGTTCAGCTTTCCAGCAATTGTTCCGCCACCCAAAGCCATGACCAACACTCCTTCTAACGACCAATCATTCGATACCAGCTCCGAACAGCTGACCCTCATGGAGCAGCTCAAGCAAGTTGAACTGTTTAACGGCCGTGCAGCCATGCTTGGCATCGTCATCGGCATCGTGGTGGAAGGCCTCACCGGTTTTGGCATTGCCCATCAGATCGGCCTTGGCGCCTTAGTTGATGGCTATGCCGCCTGCCGTACCCAGTTCCTGCCTTTCTGCTTCTGAGCACCTTCAGGCCTGATGTTTTCTGACCCCTAGGTAATACCTGGGGGTTTTTGTTTGGCGCCAATGGATTAGCCGGCGGCCTCTTGCACCACCTGCTGGCCGGCATTAGACGGACCAGCGCAGAGGCGGCTCGAGCTCTTGGGGCTCTTCTTTCAGCTGGATTAGCCACCAGGCTGCTGGATAGGCGGTTTTGATCAGCGCACCTAGAGGTGTGGCAGTGGGCACGGGCCTTTGCGAAATGCTCGAGCCGGAGCGAGGGGCTGGAGCAGGCAGGCCGCTACTTCCAGCTCGCAAGCGAGCAGAAGGGGCAATGGAACCCGACCAGGCGCGCATAGCGCAGGGGCTGCTCTTGCCAGACTTCCTATGGGCAGATCAGATCCCAACAGCAGGCGATTGGCTGTTGCTGCGAGAAGAGACTGAGCTGCCACGTTCGAGTTTCACAACCAATCAACAGTGCTCGCCATCCATGGCTTCATGTGCCGGATGCCGAGGCCAGAAGGCGCGCAAGCCACTGGTGAAACAAAGTGTCGCGGTTCAGCAGCAAAGGCGAATCGATCAACCACCAGGCGATCAGTGCCTCCAAGACGTATCGATGAAATCCGGTGGCACGGCCTACTGATCTAGACACCAAAACCAGGTAGACGAAACCAAGAACCCTTGCTACCATTAGATTCTTAAGCAAACATCGTCCCCAGAAAACCAGTTCAAAGTCAGTTCAAGACCCTCCAACGACGGAGGAGGACCAGAGCACTGGGTTCAAAGGGAGTTCAAAAATGCCACCTTCTACTGAGCAGCAGAAGCACCTAGAAGCACTCAGCACCCTGCTAGAAGCACAGGGACTTGGTGCTGCCGATTTACTACAAGCAATAAGTGCCCTTGCTGCTATTAAGCAACAAGAACAAGTCCACAAGGATACAGAACCCGAAAACAAGATATTTCAGGACAAGATACTTATATATCCTGGCAGTGAAGATGCTTTTATCTTTAGATATGGAACGACAAAGAGCAAGAACTTCTATCTTAGGATTTACTGTAAGGAAACAAAGCAGATTTACAAGAGGAGTTTAAGAACGGCAAATAAAGAAGAAGCAGTAGTTAAAGCAAGAAGCATCTATGCCGAAACATACGGCAAACTATCTAGGGGAGAAAAGACCAAATCACTAACAACCCGAGCACTCATAGAGAAATATCTTGAGCAAGAGTTTAAGAGAATATCCCCCCTGCCAAAAGCAGGCATTACAAAAGAAACATATGAAACAAAAAGGCAATATCTAAGTGTATGGGAAAGGTTCATACGTGAAGAACTGAGAATGGCAGACAGCAAACTTGAGAATATTCCACCAGAAAGAACAAGGGATTTTCAGTATTGGTTGAATAGACAAGAAAAGTTATTCTACACGAACAAGAAAGGTTTCAGTGCCGAGTATGTAAACTCTATCATTAGTGAAGTAAACAGAATGTATAGACAGGTTGCCATCCGTGACAAATACCTTTCACTTGCCTTGATGCCTCAGATTGACAAGGCAAAAGCACAACCAAATACAGACCCTAAAAGACATATTCTTGAAGTTCCAGAGTGGGAGGCACTAGCAACTTATGGGCACCTCGAAATTTACGAGATTTGCCAGCCTCTGATCACCATAAAAAAATGCCTTTCGGCATCGTCGCAGCAGATCATAAGTGCTCAAGCAATACAATATTTTTGGCAAATTGATTCGTATTGGA
>NZ_JAGQCT010000031.1:0-9548 GCF_024346335.1 Cyanobium sp. ATX 6E8
GCCTGCAGGAAGGCGATCAGATCAGCACTGGCAACAGAATGGGCCAACGGACGGGAGCAGTCCCGACAAAACCGGCACCAGCATGGCCGCGCCAGCTGCCTTGTGCCTGACTTTCAGTCGGCCCTGGGTAGCCGGGGTCTTTATCTCCTCGCTGGCCGCAATGGCCTGTTGGTGCTGCTGTTGGCGGCCACGGGCTGATGCTGCGCTTGCCGATGCCGCCCCGCAGCAGTTGGATCCTGCTTTGGTTGCTGCTCACTGGTTTCATCGGAGCGGTGCGCTTTGCCCTGCGTGATTTGTTTCTGTCGTTGCGTTCGGTTAGCCAGAATCAGATGGTGCGTGTGGCCATCTACGGCGCCGGTGAGGCTGGTGCCCAGCTCGCCGCTGCCCTGCGTCTGGCCGGCTGCCACCAGATTGTCACCTTTCTCGATGATGCGCCGAGTCTCTGGCGGCGCACGATCAACGACATTCCGATCCAGCCGCCCCAGGTGCTCAGTGACATCCAGGATCAGCTCGATCAGGTGTTGCTGGCGATCCCCTCGCTGCCCCGCAGTGATCGCCGCCGCATCGTGGCTGAGTTACAACGCCAGGCGATCCCGGTGTTGCAGATCCCCTCGGTGGATGACCTCAGCTCCGGCCGGGCCCGCAGCGATGCGCTCCGCCCCGTCGCTATAAAAGACCTGCTCGGCGGGGCATGGGGCGATCTGCTGCCACCGCGGCTTTCAGGCCGCGGGTGTGGTGGCTGTGGCGGTTGAGGCCGGCGGCCTTGTGAAAGCCGCCCGGGAGCGGTTCCGGCTGCAGCTCGTGAGGGTGCTGATGGCGTCGGGAGCTCTCAGCTGCAGGAGGCCCTGAGCTTGGTTCCGGCGGGGTGCGCATCCTGTCTCGAGGGCAAGCGCCGACTTCCTTGGCCGACTGGGCTCGGTAAAGCTTTCGTCGCAGGCTCGCTACGCCTATCTGTACGGGATGTACAGATTGCAAGATCAACGCTCTCGATCTCATCTCGGCGCCAGCACCTGGCGCCACTCGGTAGTACAGGTGTACTGTTGATTGAGCGGCGAGGGTTCGGAGTGGGTAGGGTTTGGCTATTCGACATCCAGGGCTGGATCACCCTGATCCTGGGCGGCCTGCTCGCGCTGATCACGCTTTTCACGTCGTACAGCCATGTCCACCTCCCCTTCCTCGGCGCCATCGCCCTCAACCAGCAAGTCGGAGTACTACTCCTCCTTGTCTTGGTTCCGGCGCTTTTTGGCGACGCTGAATTGGCGACCCGTTGTCGACTACGAGCTGAGAGAGATCGAGTTCGAGCGGAGCGAGCACGAGTACGAGCAGAGGAAGATCGCGCACGAGCAGCGGATGAAGCAGCTGAGGAAAGAAGACGAGCGGAAGAAGATCGCGCACGAGCAGCGGATGAAGCAGCTGAAGAGCGAGAACGCGCGGCTCGCCGAGCTCAACGCCAAGCTGAGTGCAATCTCGTCCAGCTCCGCCACCAGCTCGAACCCAGCGAAGCCAACGCCCAGCGAGTCCGAGATGTGATTTCCCTGCTGGAGGAATACGGCGGGTTCGCTTGAGGGCACATCGACCAAAAGGGTGACCCAAATCGCCCACGGCATCGCCGTGATTGAAGACTGCGCCCAGGCCCATGGCGCCCGCATCCACGGCCAGTCCGTTGGCAGCTTCGGTGATGTGGCCGCCTGGAGCTTTTGCCAAGACAAGATCCTCACCACCGCCGGCGAAGGCGGCATGGTGTCCACCCAACGTGCTGACCTTTGGGATGCCATGTGGGCCTTCAAAGACCACGGCAAAACACATGAGGCGGTCTACGGGCGCGAACACCCCCCCGGCTTCCGCTGGGTGCATGAACGCTTTGGCTCCAACTTCCGCCTCACCGAACTGCAGAGCGCTATTGGTCGCATCCAGCTCCAGCGCCTGCCCGAGTGGACCGCCGCCCGCACCCGCAACGCCCTGCTCCTCGCCGAAGCCCTGGCTGATTGCTCCGCCGTGCGCGTGCCCCTGCCGCCGGAGGGCATCACCCACGCCTGGTACAAGTTCTATGCCTTCGTGAAGCCAGACGCTCTGGCCGAATGCTGGAGTCGCGATCGCATCCTCAGTGAGATCGCATCCCTCGGCTATCCCGCCCTCTCTGGTGGCTGCAGCGAGATCTACCTCGAACGTTGCTTCCAGGATGCCGGCCTCGCACCTGCCGAGCGGTTGCCAGTTGCCCGCGAACTGGGCGATACCAGTTTGATGTTTTTGGTGCATCCCACCATCACGCCTGAGCAGATGGCCGGCTATGCCGACGCTGTGCGGACGGTTGTGGCGCGGGCTTGCCGCTGACGGCGGCCGGCTTGATGCGGCCCCCGATGTTGGTGGCCCTGGTGCTCGCCGTCTCGGCCGCCGGCCTCTGGCTCGCCTGGCCCTGGCTGGCGCCGTTGTGGTTTTCGGTTTCGGCGGCTCCCGATCGCCCCGACCGGCTGGTGGTGCTCGATGGCACCCCCAGCCGCCTGGCCCAGGCCGAACGCCTCGCCGCGGCACTGCCCCCCCAGCGTCTGCTGATCCGCTGCCCCCGCAGCACCCCGCCGCCCCAGCCCCTGCCCGAGCTGCTCCAGGGCTTCGACACCACCACCCAGATCACCGCCCTGGCCGATTGGCTCCGCGTCCAGCCCGTCCCCTCGCCCCGCCGCGTCTGGATCGCCACCGACCCCGATCACACCGCACGCGCCGTGCTGCTGGCCCGCCTGGCCCTGGGCGGCCGGGGTCTGGCCGTGGCTCCAGCGCCGCCGCCACCCCCCAGCACCTTGGAGCGCCGCAAGCTCCTGCGCGATGCCCTGCGCCTCACCCTTTGGCGGGCCATCGGCAGCAGTGGCGGCTGGCTGGTGCCCGAGCAGGTGGCCCGCAAGCGGGTGGCCTGTGGGGTGTAGGGGGATGAGCTGCCAACGCGGCTTCCGGCCTCGTGAAAGCCGCTTGAGCGCTGTTCCGGCTGCAGGTCGTGAGGGTGCTGCTGGGGTTGAGAGCTTTCAGGTGCGGGTGGCCCAAGCCCTGGTTCCGGCGGGTTGCGCTTGCGGCTGCGAGGGCAAGCAGCACTTGCTTGCTGATACAGGTGTATTATTGGCTGAGCGGCGAGGGTTCGGCGTGGGTAGGGTTTTGGTGTTCGACATCCAGGGTTGGATCACCCTGCTCCTGGGCGGCCTACTCGCGCTGATCACGCTTTTCACGTCGTACAGCCATGTCCACATCCCCTTCCTCGGCAACGTCGCCCTCAATCAGCAAATCGGAGTATTACTCCTCGCTGCCCTGGTTCCGCCGCTGCTTGGCGATGCTCAACTGGCGACCCGTTGTCGACTACGAGCTGAGAGAGATCGAGTTCGATCGCAGAGAGATCGAGTACGAGAGGAGAGAGATCGAGTTCGAGAAGCGGAAGATCGCGCACGAGCAGAGGATGAAGCAGCTGAGGAGCGAGAACGAGCGGCTCGCCGAGCTCAACGCCAAGCTGAGTGCAATCTCGTCCAGCTCCGCCACCAACTTGAGCCCAGCGAACCCAACGCCCAACGAGTCCGAGATGTGATCTCCCTGCTGGAGGAATACGGCGGATTTGCTTGAGGGCGCATCGACCAAAAGGGTGACTCAACTTGCCCTCGGCATCGCCCTGATCGAAGCCTGCTCCCAGGTCCATGGCGCCCGCATCCACGGCCAGTCCGTGGGCAGCTTCGGTGATGTGGCCGCCTGGAGTTTCTGCCAAGACAAGATCCTCACCACCGCCGGCGAAGGCGGCATGGTGACCACCGATCGCGCCGATCTCTGGGATGCCATGTGGGCCTGCAAAGACCACGGCAAAACCCATCAGGCGGTCTTCGGCCGCGAACACCCGCCCGGCTTCCGCTGGCTGCACGAGCGCTACCGCTTCGCGGGCCTGCGGCTACGACTCCAACTTCCGCTTCACCGAACTGCAGAGCGCCATCGGCCGCATCCAGCTCCAGCGCCTGCCCGAGTGGTCCGTTATCCCTCCCTCTCTGGGAGCTGCAGCGAGATCTATCTGGAGAAGTGTTTCCAGGAGGCTGGCCTGGCACCTGCTGAGCGGTTGCCTGTGGCCCGTGAGCTGGGGGAGACCAGCCTGATGTTTTTGCTGCATCCCACCATCACTCCGGAGCAGATGCCCGGCTACGCCGAGGCTGTGCGTTCAGTGGTGAAGCGCGCTTGCCGGTAGGTCGCGCTCCTGATGGCAGCGCGGCTTTCAGACCGCGGGTGTGGTGGCTGAGGCGTTTGAGGCCGGCGGCCTTGTGAAAGCCGCTCGGGAGTCGTTGCGGCTGTAGGTCGTGAGGGCACCGCTGGGATGGGAGTTTTCAGCAGCAGGTGGCCCACAGCTTGGTTCGGGCGGGTTGCGCTTGCGGATCCGAGGGCAAGCACCGCAGGATGAGTTGCACTGATGCCGGGCACATCAGCCTCATTGCCCGCCTCGCCGGCGCGGCTGTTGAACCCTCAACGGCATTAATGTGGCATCAAGGAGGTTTCGGTATGACACCAGCAACGATCGACCTCAATGGTCTCGACAGCGACATTCGCGCCAATGTGCTGCGACAGCTAACTGCTTCTGGACTGTCCGAACAGGTCTTCGTGAACCAGGTTTATCAAGCTTTGGCAGGGGGCCAATTCAGCCTTCTCGATCTTCTGGGCCCAAATGCTGGCACCCTTGAAGCCATGCAAGAGCTGGCCGAGGGGCGAGGAGTGACTGCAGAGAACATTGAACAGTTGTTCGTCGACCTGCATGCGGACGATTGAACGCTCAACACAGTTCAAAAAAGACTATAAAAAATAGTCCAAAAGCGTCTATGGCTCCGAGCTGGATGCCCGCCTCAAAGGTGTGATCCCGCTTCTTCTGGCCGATCAGCCTCTACCAATCAGGTTTCGCGACCATCAGCTCAGAGCCAACTGGAAGGGATATCGCGACTGTCATGTCTTCCCGGATTTGGTGCTGATCTATCAGCTCCAGTGCGCTGAGGTGGTTCGGCTGGTCCGTCTGGGATCGCACAGCGAGCTGTCGCTTTGACCGCCGGCGAAGGCGGCATGGTGTCCACCCATCGCGCCGACCTCTGGGATGCCATGTGGGCCTTCAAAGACCACGGCAAAACCCATCAGGCGGTCTTCGGCCGCGAACACCCGCCCGGCTTCCGCTGGCTGCACGAGCGCTACCGCTTCGCGGGCCTGCGGCTACGACTCCAACTTCCGCCTCACCGAACTGCAGAGCTCCATCGGCCGCATCCAGCTCCAGCGCTTACCCGAGTGGACCGCCGCCCGCACCCGCAACGCCCTGCTTCTCGCCGAAGCCCTGGCCGATTGCTCCGCTGTGCGTGTGCCCCTGCCGCCGGAGGGCATCACCCACGCCTGGTACAAGTTCTATGCCTTCGTGAAGCCAGACGCCCTGGCCGATGGCTGGAGCCGCGACCGCATCCTCAGCGAGATCGCCGCCCTCGGCTATCCCGCCCTCTCTGGTAGCTGCAGCGAGATCTACCTCGAGCGGTGTTTCCAGGACGCCGGCCTCGCCCCCGTCGAGCGTCTGCCCGTGGCGCGCGAACTGGGCGACACCAGCCTGATGTTCCTGGTGCATCCCACCATCACCCCTGAACAGATGGCCGGCTATGCCGAGGTGGTGCGAACGGTGGTGAAGCGGGCTTGCCGGTAGCGCTGTTTGGCCAGAAGCGTCGTCAGGTGTTGGTTGCTCTGTTGCTTGGAACTCCGGCTGTAGGGCTGTGGCTGGCCTGGCCCTGGATTGTTCCGCTTGTTTCTCCGGTTCCCACGTCTGGCCCTGGTAGCGATCTGGTGGTGGTGCTGGATGGTGGCTCAGGTCGCTTCGCCGCAGCCGATCGCATCGGCCAAGCGCTGTCTCAGCCGCCTCGCCGCCTGCTAATCCGCTGCCCCACGGGTAAGCCGCCACCCCAGCCCACCCCCGAACTGCTACAGGGCTTCGACACCGCCCCCAGATCACCGCCCTCGCCCACTGGTTGCGCCACCAGCCCTCGCCCTGCAGTTCTCGGGTGTGGATTGCCACCGATCCTGATCACACCGCCCGCGCCGTAGTCCTCGCCCGCATTGCCCTCGGCACTCAGGGTATTCGCGTTGGCCCGGCCGATTTGCCTACCCCCAGCTCCGCTGAACGCCGCAAGCTTCTTCGGGATGCCCTGCGCCTCACCCTTTGGCGGGCCACTGGGAGCACCGGCGCCTGGCTGGTTCCTGATGCGCTGGCACGCAAACGGGCAGATTGCGGGGTGTAGGGCTTCAGGCCGCGGGGCGGGCCACCCGTGATTCCACGGATGCCCTGCTAGTCTATTTGTACTATTCTGTGTTCAGGGTTTGGGCTGGCTACGGTGGTTTTGGGATTTGACCTACAGGGCGCGATCACGCTCATTGCCGGCCTGCTGCTCGCCCTGATCACACTCCTCACGGGTTATGACCATGTCGACTTCTTTTGGGGCCCAACCCTCCAGCTCAATAAGCAAATCGGAGTTTCTGTCCTCGCTGCCTCGCTGGCGACGCTGGTTGTCGAGGCTCAATTGGCATCCCGTCGTCGAATACGAGATTCGCGAGATCGAATTCGAGCGCAGGAAGATCGAGTACGAGAACAGAAAGATCGAGCACGAGAAGCGGATGAAACAGCTCGAGAGCGAGATCGCGCGGCTCGAGCAAGCCAACTCCAGGCTCGAGCACTTCGAGCGGGAGCACTTGTCTGGCTCGACCCCACCCCCCTCCACAGGAGATTTCTACAGTTGATTGCTACCGAGCTCGCTGATCTCGCTGGCGGTTCGCCCTCGTGATCCGGCCCTCTCGCGCCATCGTGTCGAGCCCCAGCCCCAGCCCCAGCTCGCTGGCTGGCCGATCAGGACCTGCCCGCTGCAGATCTGATCGAGGTGCTCGATGGCACGCCCACCCGCCTAAAACAGGCCGAGCGTTACCAGCAGCAACTGCTGCAGGAGCCGGGGAGCGCCTGCTGATCCGCTGCCGCCGCGCTACGTCTCCGCCACCCAGATCACCGCCCTCGCCCACTGGTTGCGCCACCAGTCCTCGCCCGCATTGCCCTTGGCAGCCAGGGCATTCGCGTTGGCCCGGCCGATTTACCTGCCCCCAGCCCTAGCGAGCACCGCAAGCTGCTCCGGGATGCCCTGCGCCTCACCCTTTGGCGGGCCACTGGGACCACCGGTGCCTGGCTGGTTCCCAAGGTTGTTGCCCGCAAGCGGGCCGATTGTGGGGTTTAGGGGGTAGAGACCTTGTGAAAGCGGCTCAGGTGTTGTTCCGGCTGCAGGCCGTGAGGGCTCTGTGGGCTTGAGTGTTCTCGGCTGCAGGTGGCCCAGGGCCTTGTTCCGGCGGGATGCGCTTGCAGCTGCGAGGGCGCCCTCCCTCCCTGCTGAGCAGTACAGGTGTATTGTCAACTGAGCGGCGAGGGCTCGGTGTGGGTAGGGTTTTTCTGTTCGACATCCAGGGTTGGATCACCCTGCTCCTGGGCGGCCTGCTGGCGCTGATCACTCTTTTCTCGTCTTACAGCCATGTCCACATCCCCTTCATCAGCGCCGTCGCCCTCAACCAGCAAGGGCTGTTTCGATAAATCCGCCTACTACTCCTCGCTGCCCTGGTTCCGCAGCTGCTTGGCGATGCTCAATTGGCGACCCGTTGTCGACTACGAGCTGAGAGAGATCGAGTTCGATCGGAGAGAGATCGAATTCGAGAAGCGGAAGATCGCGCACGAGCAGCGGATGAAGCAGCTGAGGAGCGAGAACGAGCGGCTCGCCGAGCTCAATGTCAAGCTGAGTGCAATCTCGTCCAGCTCCGCCACCAGCTCGAACCCAGCGAAGCCAACGCCCAACGAGTCCGAGATGTAATTTCCCTGCTGGAGGAATACGGCGGATTTGCTTGAGGGCACATCGACCAAAAGGGTGACCCAAATCGCCCACGGCATCGCCGTGATTGAAGACTGCGCCCAGGCCCATGGCGCCCGCATCCACGGCCAGTCCGTTGGCAGCTTCGGTGATGTGGCCGCCTGGAGCTTTTGCCAAGACAAGATCCTCACCACCGCCGGCGAAGGCGGCATGGTCACCACCAACCGCGCTGATCTTTGGGATGCGATGTGGGCCTTTAAGTGTTTGCAGAAAAACCCTGTCGCCGAGGGCGTTTTCCGCTGATTTCTTGTTGATTTCAGGCCTCAGCGCAGCTCAGGCGGCTGGATGAGGCCCTTTTGGGCTGTTTCTGAGAGTTTCGGCCGTCCGTCTGGCCACACCTCTGGGCAATGCCCCGCTCATGCTGCCTCCATCGCCGCGGGACGGAGCAGATTGCCCAGGCGGATCAGGTTGTAGGCGATCACGTGCAGGCCAAACACCGCAGCGACCTTTTCGGTGCCGCGCAGCTTGAACTGACGCAGCCCGCCCCACTGCTTGATCCAGCCAAACACCTTCTCAATCCCGCGGCGGGCGTTGATCGATTGGGCGTAGCCCTTGTGGCGGGTGGTGCGGCCATCAATGGCGGAGCCACCAGGTCGGTTGGTGTTCTGGGCCACGTGGGGCGTGACGCCGATCCGCCTGAGTTCGGCGACCATGCCCTTGGTGTCGTAGTTCTTGTCGGCACCCAGGGTTTTCTTGTGGGCACCGGGGAGCTCAGCCGCCATTGCCTTGGCTGCATCCCGCTCTCCGGTGCCCACCGCTTGCGTGACCCTGCAGTCGACGATCAGGGCATGGCGGTTGTCCATGAGCACATGCCCCCGGTAGCTCGGCTGGGCGGGGTGGGCATTGGACTTGCGGGCCAGCAGAGCATCCGGATCGGTTGTGGAGCGATGGGTCTGGTTGCTGAGCTTGACGCCGCGGAAGTCGCCTTTGGCACGTTTCTTGCCTGCTTTGGACTGACCAAAGCCCTCACCAGGACCTGACGGCGGCGGCGGTGGATCGTCCTGCCCATCAATCCGCTCCAGGGAGGCATGGGAGGCCCAGGCCTGCAGCAGGGTTCCGTCCACCGAGAAGTGCTCATCGCTGAGCAGCGGCTGGACCTCTGGAGCCGCCATCACCTTGTTGAGGAAGCGCTCCATGAGCTCCTCATTGAGCAGCCGCTCACGGTTTTTGGTGAACGTTGTGGGATGCCAGATCGGATCATCAGGGCCCAGACCGATAAACCAGCGGAACAACAGGTTGTACTGCAGCTGCTCGAGTAGCAACCGCTCTGAGCGGATGCCGTAGAACGCCTGCAGCAATGAGGCCAGCAGCAGCTGCTCGGGCGGCACCGATGGCCTGCCTTCTGCGGCGTACAGCGCACAGAAGGTGGGATTAAGCCGATCGAGGGCCTGATCGGCCAGTTTCCGGATCCGCCGCAGCGGATGACTGGCCGGGATCCGCTCCTCGATCGACACGTAGGAGAACAGGGAGCCACTGCGCTCCTGTTGACCTCGCATCGGGGCTGAGCTGACGTGACCCCCTTTGTTGGTCCAAGCCTTATGAGAGTTGGTGGGTGTGGTCATGCGGCAACTCCCTGTTGAGCTGCCTCCAGGGGCGTACGCCCCTGGAGGGCCGAGTGCGGCCTGAGAGAGT
>NZ_JAGQCT010000032.1:0-9023 GCF_024346335.1 Cyanobium sp. ATX 6E8
GCAGGGGATCATCAGCACACCGAACCAGCCCACATACAGGCGGTTGTTGGTGGAGGTGACCCACTCGCAGAACTGGTTCCACGCAGAAGCGCCTTGGCGCTGCTGAATTGTGGTTGTCATGAGAACGGTTGGGAGAGTGCTCGGCTGGCCTCTGCCCGGAGGCGTTGGCAGAAGAGCGGTAGATAGGTGCGATGCGGAAATCCGCTCGCTCATTTCAGCTTAACACCAGTTCACAGTCCTTAGCCGCCGAGGACCTGCTGTGGATCAGCAGCAGACCTGATCGCAGCCATAGGCCTCGCTTATCACCCCGTGATGGTGGGTTGATGCGCTCCTCAAGAGGTGCACTCTGCGTCGATTCCCAACCATTTCCTCCCATGTCCTGACCCTCCAGCAGCGTCAGTCGCTCCAGCGGCACCGACAGCTCGGCCCGAAACACGTGGGCCGTGCGCCGGTGGATGTGGTGCACCATCACCAGCTCAGTCGCCTGGGGCTGCTCCGGCGTCTCGCCCGGATCCAGGTGACCGCCAAAGAGACCCCAGCAGCCGGGAGCGACGATCGAGGGAATCCCATCGCGCAGCTGCGGGCATGGCTCCGGGAGGAGCACGGAGACTGGGAATGAGCATGATCGTGCGCCTATCGGCGGCGGCGCATGAACAGCAAGAACTCCTGCCGCAATCTTTGGTGGAGCGGCGTGATGTCAACCATTTCCTCCCTCGAGGGCGTGTTGAGGGTCACCGCAGTCCGCTCCACCTCTTTGCGGAGCTGGCGCATCACAGGAATCAGCAACAGAGCTGCCAGAAGGCTCGCGATCAGCAGCACCGGAAGGATGCTGGCGGTCATGGCTACAAACACGACAGCCGCGATGCCCTGAGCAACCGCCACTAGCCATTTCGGCCTTGCTTTACCGGGCAGCTGCTTCATGAGCCAACGCTACGCATCCTCACCAGCTCCGGCTGCTCGACAGCTAGGACCGCCACGAGCTGCTGCGGGCGAAGCTCAGGGGGGAGTGGGGTTTTGACCGCGTTTTGACCGCAGAATCAGCGGCTAATCCCTGAGAAGTCAATCGGGGCGACAGGATTCGAACCTGCGACCTAGTGCTCCCAAAGCTCTCTTTTTGGAGTTTGCCAAGTCGCCGTTAGCGACTGAACTTTAGGACAAAAAGCACTGGTATCACTGATACTCACCTTGCCAACGGCTGACAGCTGGCGACAACCTATGCCAATCTCAGGGGGCGATTTGCTCACCTGTTTGCTCACATGGGCAGTTCTAGGGCCTCGAGCACCTGGGCCAGCGTGCTGCGTTCTGGCTTGCGTCTCTCCCTCGCCCAGCGGGGCACGAGCAGCGGCTGGCGTGTGTCCGATCTGCGTGGACGCACGCGCTTAACGGTCGATGTCGCCGGCAGCCGCCATCAAGTTCTGCTGCCCTTCGAATGGACACAGGACCAAGCCGATGTGATCCGAGAGACCGTGTTGGCGATTCACTCCGCCCACCTCGATGGCAAGCCCCTCGACCGGGCTATCTCCGCCGCGCTGGCGTCGGAGGAGCAAGCAAGCCCAGAGGCCGCCGGCCCGATTGATTGGCCTGCCCTGGTGGAGCGGTTCAAGGCCCGCAAGTTAAGCAGCGGTGCCATCAAGCCGCAGACCTGGGACAACGCGTACAAGCGCCGTATGTCAGAGCTGCTGGCCGTCCTTGCCGGGAAGACACCACCAACCAATCCCCGCGAACTGCTTGAGGCCGTCACGGCCCGATGGGCCGATCAGCCCGGCTCCCGTGGCCGCCAGATGCAGGTTCAGCAGACCGCAGCGCTGCTGCGCTGGGGAGTTGATCACGAGGTGCTCGCGCCGGAGTGGGCACCCCCCCTCGACCTCGATCCGTTTGTGGGTCGCAAGAGGGAAGCTAAGGCGATCACCACCCCGCTGGAGGTGATGCACATCCTGGAGCTGGTAGAGGCCATTACCGACCCCCGATGGAGATTCGCTTTTCAGTTGCTGGCGGCCTATGGATTGAGGCCAGAGGAACTCCAGCACCTGGAGGTGCGCGACAGCCGCCTGTGGTGCAACTACTGCAAGAACACGAGCAGGGGTCAGACAAAGCCCAGGCCGCTGCGCTTGCTGCCATGCGACGACTGGGCTGAGGACTGGAAGCTTGTGGAGAGGTTCAAGACCCAGCTGCTACCGCCGATGCGCCCCGGGTATGGCGCTGAGGATCTGGGACTGCACATGCGCAGGCGCAGGCGCTGGCAAGATCTGCGTCGTGAGTACGAGGCGGCAGGAGAGAAGTTGGTCCTGTATTCCGCCCGCCATGGCTATGCGCACCGTGCGCACCTGATCTGCGAACTGCCGCCGAAGGTGGCCGCCGCTGCCATGGGTCACAGTGTCGAGACACACCTGGCGGCTTACAGCAAGTGGTGCGGCGATGACGTGGTGGATGACGCCTTCGAGCGAGCAGCGGCACGGTTAGCCCGGTAGGTGTTCAACACAGCGCAGTGCGGCAGTAACGACGGATCGGACTTGTTTTCTGGGCATTTCATCCACAACCGAAGCATTCCGCTGGTGAAGTTCTGGAATGTCCGCTGGGAGTGAAACACGGCACCGCAGGGCTTTGGTCGGCAACGGCCGTCCTTCAGCGTGCCACGGCTGCGCCATGGCGTGCATCGGCCAGCCGCCGCCGCCCACCGCTCCGGGGCCTGTGAAGGGTGGCAGGCAAGGCCACTCTCCCGCGGCTGCGGTGGCTGGGCGCTCAGGTCCGTTGCGTGGCCAGAGTGCACGGCCAGGCTTGCTCGCGCGGCTGCGCGGCCGATCGTTGTTTGGGGCTCGATTTGTTGCCCTTTCTCTTGCTCATCTGCCGTGAAGCCGGATCGCTCACGCCTGCCTAGATCCATTGCAGCACAGCCGCTTTGCCTGCTCTGTAGTGCACTTATACTGCTAGAATAAGGGCTGCGCCAAAGGCCCCAAGCCCATCGCCTGCGGTAATCCAATCCCCTGATCTCGCCGTCACTTTCGCTCTTCTCCTTGCGGTGTGATGCCCCGATCAGTTGTCACCTCTGGCAGCTGATTCATGGATCTTTGTTTCTCATCTAGCCCAGCAAGTGCACCATCTCGATCGCTGGTGATCGTTGCCGGCGGCGGCCGTGATCTGGTCTGGCCCCATCAGCGGGTTGCCGCTGAGCTGCTGGGCTTCAGCAGTGGCCGGCTGGTGCATTTGCTGCTCCACGGCGGTGCCCGCGGCGCGGATCGCGCCATTGGTCGCGCTGCCCAGCAGCTGGGCTGGTCAGCTCTTGCCCTGCCGGCCGAGTGGCGCCGCCATGGCCGGGCCGCCGGGCCGATCCGCAACCGGGAGTTGCTGGAGCAAGCCCTTGCCCGGGCCGTGGCCCACAGCTCCCCTGGCTGTCAGGTCTCGGTGCTGGTGCTGGCCTTCCCCGGTGGTGCCGGCACCGCCTCGCTGGTGCAGCAAGCCCGCCGCATGGCTGCCAGTTCTCCGGTGCCGATCTCGGTGGTGGAAGTCAGTCCATCGGCCGGGCTCTTGGCCGTTCCCACCGCCGTCCGCTGCTGATCCCTCAGCAGAAGCCTTCCGCGCCTGTTGGCGCCGCATTTTTTCTCACGTCCTTTACTCCTCTCGCCGTCATGGCTGTTCTAACCCCCATCCCTGCTCCAGTTGCTGCCCCTGCCCAAGCGGCAGCACCATCGGCATCAGGCCCTGCCTGCCCTATCCAGCGAGTCGCACCGGAAGGTGCGCCTGGTAGATCCGGTTCGCTCTGGCAGCTGGGCATCGAGGCCCAGGAGCTCACCTCCGCCATCGGCCAGCTGGCCGAGCAGCTGGAAACCGATGACCCCGAGCAGCGCGCCTCAGCCCTCGCCGAGCTCGAAGCCGCCTTGCTCGCAGAAGAAGGCAACAAGCAAGCCCTCTCAGCCAAAGCCGATGCCACCTGCTGGGTGATCGAGCACCTGCGCGGCCAGGCCGCCTACCGCCAGCAGCAGGCCAAGCGCCTCAGCGATCTGGCCCGGTGTGATGCCGGCCGGGCCGATGCCCTGGAGGAGTCGCTTGTGTTCGTCCTCACCCAGCTGCAGCCCAGCGCCACCCGCTTCTCGTTCCCCAATCACGAGCTCAGCAGCCGCAAGTCCTCCGCCGTCGTGATCGACGACGAGGAGGCCCTCGATTCCGAGTGGCTCGCCGTCACCACCACCACCAAGCCAGACAAGGCCGCCATCAAAGAGGCCCTCAAGGCCGGCCGCCAGATCACCGGCGCCCAGCTCCTCTCCCGCCGCAGCTGGCGCATCCACTGACGGGGGGCAGGGGGGCAGAGCCCCCTTGCACACGGGCCTGTTGCGGGAGCGGGCCCACGTCACTCCTCCCAGAGCCCACTCAGCCACCGATCGCCCCATCACCAGAGCCATGGATTTCTCCAGCTACGCCAGCGCCACCGCCACCAACAGCCCCACAAGCACCCCACCCAGGGGGCACATCTGGTCGAGCCGGTTGGGCAGCTGGGTGGTGCCGATCACCCGCAAGGGCAGCCGCCGGCCCTCGCCAGATCACATCTATTGCAGCGAGCCGCCCTGCTGGCTGCTGATCGAGCCCCTCGACCCAGACGCCGCTGCGCTGCCAAGCGCACCTCTCGGTGCGACCAGCTGAGCCGCTCACCTGCCATCCCTCCATCACGTCTCCACTACCCCATCTCACCCCTTGTCGCCATGACCTGCACCTTCTCCACCGAGCAGATCACTGCCCTCTCCGCCCCACTGGATCGCGCCAAGGTGCGCCAGCGCGAGCAAGGCCGCAGCTCCGTCAGCTATCTGGAGGGCTGGCAGGTGATCGCCGAGGCCAACCGCATCTTTGGCTTTGACGGCTGGCAGCGGCAAACCGTCGCCCTGCGCTGCGTCAACCAGAGCGAACGCACCATCGGCCGCGACCAGAAACCCGGCTGGGGTGTCACCTACACCGCCCGCGTACGCATCACCGTCGGCGAGGGCTCAGCTGCCCAGTTGATCCGAGAAGGCTGCGGCGCCGGCCACGGCATCGACACCGACCTGGGCCAGGCCCATGAATCCGCCCTCAAAGAGGCCGAAACCGACGCCATGAAGCGGGCGCTGATGACCTTCGGCAATCCCTTCGGATTGGCGCTCTACGACAAGCAGCAGAGGGAGGTGACCAGCTCAGCAGGGCAGGGCAGCGCTCCTTCACCTGCCAGCGCCAGCAACGGCACGCGATCGATCCATCGCCGCCCCACGCCTGCTGCCCCAAGCGCCAGCGGCGACCCTGGCCTGACGCCCCTCGACCCGGCCACCACCCGCCAGATCCTCGCCACCTTGCGCGGTCTGCCCCGGCCGGTGCTGGAAGGGTTCACCAAGGCCTTCCGCAAGCGCTTCCAGGTGCCGGAGGAGGCCACTTCCATTGCCGATCGGATCCTGCAGAAGCGTCATCACGACTGGATCGAGACCTACCTGGTGCAGCACCAGCAGGTGGCGGCATGACCACAAGCACTACAAGGAAGCGGAAAGGCATGCAACCTGCACGTCCTGGAGTTTGAGTTCGACCTGCTCTTGCTGTCCGGCAAGGCCCTGGTGGAGGCGATCCGATCCCTTCGGAAGCGGCCTTCCGGCGCCACAGGAGAAGAGCTGAATCAGCTCAGGCCCAGCTCCTGCATCCGCTGCCAGAAGGCACTCTTACGGCCATGCCCCGTGCGGATGGCGGCCATGTAGGCCTGGTGGCTGGGGATATCGCCCCAGGCCTCGATGCGCTTGCTGAGCAGCCCACAGCTCTGCAGGTGGCGGGCCGCATGGCCGTAGCGGCTGCTGCGGGCCTCGGCGAGGCTGAAATCGACTATCGAGCGCAGGGCCAACGTGGCCGCCAGGGGGTGGTCTTTACTCAGCTTTTCGGCAGCGGCACCCAGCACCTCGTACTGGGCGCCTTCCAGTTCGCTGCGCCGGTTCAGCACCAGCTCGGCCGTCTGCGCCAAGGCCGAGGGCCAGCTGAGCAGGAAACAGAGGCTCTGGGTCAGGCTCGGATACGCCAGGGCAATCGCAATGGCCCGCTGCTCCGCTTCCACGTCCTCAAAAGCCGGCAGCTGCTCGAGGTAGGCGCGCAGCAGGCTGCCGTCAAGGCAGCGCGCAAAGCAGTTCCAGCGGGCTGTCTGGGCCTCATCGCTGCGCCCCAGCGCCTGCAGTGCGGCGATGTGGGCGTGCTCCCACGCCATCTCCGGCCAGCGAGAGCGATCGGGGGTGGCCCTGGTGAGGAAGCCCAGGGCGTCCTCGGCGCGGCCGGCAGCCAGCAGGCGCCCTGCAATCTCGGCGGCGATGCGGGGGAAGCGCTGCTGCTCAGCGGTGTACTGGGCAATGAAGCCATCCACATCGCCGCTGGCTTCTGCCACGGCCTGCAGGCCCAGCTTCACGGTCCACTGGCGTGAGCTCTCGGCCCGCTCGTGGGCATAGGTGGGGCCGCCGGATCCGTAGGACACCTGCTGCCACTGCTCCCTGGGCGGCACCGGCACCGGCTGCTCACCCAGTTGCTGGAAGTGTTGCTTGAGCGCCGCCAGTCCCACCGGGCCCAGGGGCTCGCTCAGCTGCTGGATCAGATCGTCGAACACCCCATAACCGTTGTGGCAGAAGGCTTCGAACACCTGCTCCGCCAGGGCCAAGGGCTCAGGTTTGGCGGCCGCGGCGATCGGGCCCAGCTGGCGGATGGCCTCGCGGAAGATGTCGCCGATCAGGCCGCTGCTGTCATGGCAGCGGCCGAGCACGTTGTCCCCCAGCTCCAGGAACTGCCAGAGCAACTCCAGGGCGGCAGCGGGATCGCCCTGGGCGATCGGACCGGTGATGGCGTCGAGCTGGGCCGTGAGGTCTTTGCGAATCGGCTGGCGCTGGTCGCGCTCGTAGAAACGTCTAGAGCGGGCGATCGTGACCAGCCGCTGCCGCACCTGGGCGGCGGCATCCTGGGGGCTGGAAGATGAGGCCACGGCCAGCTTGAGTTGGCGCTTGATCGCCGGGTCGCTGGCGGCCAGCTCCAGCAGCAGCTCGGTAAGGCGCTCCGGCCCAAGGGCCAGCAGGGCTTTGGCATCAAGGGCAGAGGAGCGTGGCATCGGGGTGTGCCTCTGGGATGGCAGGGCCTGCTGCGCAGACTCTGCCCAGGATCGCCGTAGGGGAAGCCAAGGTCCAGCCGTGCTGCAGGCCGGGGGCACCTGCAAAGGCACATCAGCCGGTACCCAAAGGCTGGTGGTCTGGGTATAAAGCGGCCAGCATCGCGGCGCCATGCCCAGACAACCCGTCAGGTCTGTCAGCCATGGGAATACTGAGGACACCTGACGAATGGCGCCCCCACGCTTTGATCCCCATGGCTATTTGGAGGCCGGCATCCATCTCTGCACAATGGAAGAGCTGGAGGAGTTGTTCGGTTGGAACAACTGCCGCAGAGGGCTACTGGCTCAGCTCAGGGAGTTTGTGGAAACTGAACTGATGCAAGCCGCCGGTCAGCAGGCACCGCTGGTGCTCGATGGCACCTTCGTGACACGACATGAAAGTCCGGTTGAGATCGTAGTCGTATTGCTTCTCGATGAGATCGCAGAAGAGCACTTTTGGAATGGCGCTGACCTCTATTCCTCTCATCAGACAGTGCGCTCTCGGTATCAGATCCGGCTGTATGTCCATTCCGCGACCTACGGCATGGATGCATTGAGCAGGATCCAGGGGATCGACACTGTGGAGTTACTGGAGAAAGGCCTCCACCACAAACACTCAAAAGGCGTTGTGAGGTTGAACTGATGGGCACCTGGCTCGACGCGATGGAAGCCAGGGCGCGCCTGATCCATCAGGAGATCCTGGGGGCCCAGGCGCTCGCCCGTCGGGCAGGAGCCGATCCACAGGCGTTCACCGAACCCCTTTATCAAGAGCTGGCCCGCTACTACCGCAACAACTTTTCCTATGCCCTGCTGGCCGACCATGCCGACCTGATCGCCCGTTACCGCGGCCCGGGGGTCGCCAACCGTGAACCACCTGTGTCGCTGGTGACGACGCTGTTTGGCAATCTGCGCAAAGAGATCCAGCTGGTCGCCAAGGCGATCGCCGGGATGGAGGAGAAGAAGGTGCGCTGGCCGGCCGATCTCGACCCCCAGCTGGCGGGAGTGACCTACGGCAGCCTGGTGGTGGGCATGCGGGTGCCACGGCCTGGAGATGTGGGTGCCGACGGCCAGGCGGTGCTGCCCGGGGTGAGCGATGACCTCTACCGGGCGGTGCAGACGGCGGTGCAGAGCCTGCCGGCGATTCCACGCCTGATTCAGGACGGCCAGATCAGCGATGAGATCTACGAGCAGTTCCCCGATCCCGCCGTGCGCGACACGGTGATGGTGGCGGCCAGGCGCCTGGCACCCTCCGCCCAGAACAAAGCGATCAGCGAACTGTTCCTCAGCGGGCCGCAGCCCGATGCAAATCAGAGGCCGGCTCAGGCCCTCACCAAGCAGAGCCGCCAGATCCTTGGCCGCAGCCTCAACACCCCCAGCAGCCGGCGCCTCAAGAGCAATGGTGAGTTCGAGGGTGTGGTGCGGGAGGTGGACCTGGATGCTCGGCGCTTTGAGATCCGGGGGCGAGGTGCCAGCAGCGGCATGCGCTGCATTTATGAGCCCCGCTACCACGGCCAGATCGTCGGCATGCTCAATGCCGCCGTGCGCGTGAAAGGCAGCTACGAGGCAGCGGCCGATGAGCAGCCCAGGCTGGTGCGGGTGGAGCAGATCACGGTGACCAGACAGCCGGGTCAGCAGCTGGATCTCGAGGTCGAGTCCTAGTCCCGCTAAAAGAGTTTCGAGCCTAAGCGAGTGTTATACCTAAAGGGACTCCCGATGCAATTGGCCAGCAGCATGGGGATCAGCGGCTCTTGACGCAGTAGTTGCCTGATGAATACCAGCCCAACGGGCAGTGACGTGGACCCCGGCAATCGGTCCAGGGTGAATGAGAGTCCTCAGCCGGCCAGACTGGGCCGGGGACTTCACCATGAAACGCACCAGGCACACCGCGGAGCAGATCATCCGCAAGCTGAAA
>NZ_JAGQCT010000033.1:0-7420 GCF_024346335.1 Cyanobium sp. ATX 6E8
ACAACTCTTTGTTGTTCGTCCCAGAAACCTCGCTGGCCCATGGAAAGCATGTAATCTTGGAGCCTTAGTATAATTCAAATTCGGTCGCTATCAAGCGGTCTTGCGATTTTTCGAGGTGCCCTTAATAGTGTTTTTCGTTATATCCGCTGTCAAAACCGCTCTGGCAGGCGTAGGAATGGATATCTTAGTCAATGGATCTGGAATTTCCAAGGAATATGCCCTACAATTAGCAAACGAGCAGGTAGATAAATCGCAAAAACAGCTGAATGAATTGCGAAAGCTCAAAAACCCCAAGTATCTTGAGTATAAAAGTTCATGCGAATCGCTTAAGCAACAGATGGAGGGCTTAAAAAGAGAAGATCCGCTATTTACTACCTTGTATGTGCGAGCATATGGAGAATACAAGCAGCAGCTTGGCAATCAAAATCTATCAATACAACAGATTCTGCAAAAACATGGTGGAAGCGTCAGCAACGTTCCTGGTGATTGCGTAAAACAGAGGATACAAGCAGAAATAGATGGGAGTGCGGCCGACAAGCTAAGTCTCCAGATTGATAAATGGAGATCGGAAAAGGAGACATTGCCAAGCCTCCAATTCTTGCAAAAACATTTCCCCACAATTTATAGTGACAAATTCAAGAATCAAGGCAACGATATTGTAATTAGAGATGGCGGCGAAATGGTTAGGGCAGCAAACACACAGTTCTTCAGCAAACTTGGGGATGGCTCTAAAATCTGGGGGCTAGGATTTTCTTTATTCTGGATGTTTATTTCGATAATATTAAGCGTCGGTGCAGTATTTCTATTGTGGGGGAAGTCAAGAAGCGAAGACATGAAAATGTCTTACAGTAATGAGCTTCTCCTTGAACGTGAAAAGTTTTTAGAGGGATACTCTACAACGCTTGAGGAGTTCCAGTCTATGAGGAGAAAGCGTTTGACCCAACAAACATCGAACAACCAAAGCAAGGAAGTCTAATTATGGCCGATCAACAACCATGGACTGACCTTAAGGATCGAACGGAAGAAATCCAAGAGCTTGTCATGCAGGTTTGTGAGCTGTCCTCTCAGTCAAACAAGTCTCCTGAATTGCTTTATAGGGAGTATAATTGGGGATTAACAGGGAATCCAGTTTTATGCTCCGCACTGCTAAAAATGAGAAGCTCAGGCGAATTGTATAATCATCAACAGATTCTTTCGGAAAGAGGCTCTTACTCTGTTGATACAAGCGGTGACAATGGTGTGCAGGAAGAAATTGATGATAATATCAGCTATCGAAGAAAGCCCGAAAGCATCACTACAAAGGATATTACTTGGTTCATTCAGAACGGAGAAACCGAGGATATTAAATTAAAAGCTAAAGAATATAGAGAAAAAGCACTCTTAGATTTGTTCATGGAGCATATTAAACAGACAGGCGAAACGTATTTCCCTCAGCTGCAACAACTTCTGGAAGCTGAGTGGAAATTCAGAATTCATGCAAACGATGAAGACTAGCAGCGAGGAATAGATGTCGCCTTCTCAGAACGAGTAAAACGTACTTCAATACGCCTTTTGACTTGTTGATCGTCTCTGTTTACGTTGCTAGAGCTAACATAGTTCTCGGGACTTACGAAACTTGAAGCAGAATAACTACGGAAATCTAGGTTTTGAAATTTTTTATTGAGACTATTTCTTAAAAGATTTTCAACGGATATAGCACGTAATAATCCCAAATCAGCATTTGATCCACTACTAACATTTGCTGACACGATTTTATTCTTGTCTTGTGAGAAGGAATCAAGATTACTGCCACCAGGGTTTGGTCGAGAGTCGGTATGACCAATTACCTCAATAGTATCTATTCCATAGCATCGAATTACTTTTTCTATTTCAGGCAATTGCTCACTAGCAAGCTGCTTTCTAAATTGAGGACTTATCAAGTAGCTGCCTGTAGAAAACCGATAGTCAGCAGCGTCGCTCAATCGGATAATTGGTGGCTTTTGATTGACTAGTTTAGCCAGGGCACTAGCAACAATAGCCACTGTAAGGATCATCAATGTACTACTGAGAAGATCTGTATATGCAAGCCATGGAGCGGCTAGAGAAGGGCGATGTTTTCGGGTTGCCATTAGTTTTCTGGCCTTAAGAATTAAGAAGAGAATCCAGCAGCAAATTCAGCTTCGATCTTTCAGTGCTATTAAGACCTTCCACTCGGAGATTAGCCTCAATGAGGCTATTTAGTTTTGAGTCAATAGTTGTTCGGTTCTGAAGTTGGGATGACAAGTTTTGCATGAGTCTCAAAATCTCATCTTTTGCACTTTGTGAGTTGTTTAGCTCAAGCAAGAGCGCCCGTGTTAATTCGTCAGATTGATTGTTCTCTTTTCCGATAGCCAGTCTTGCTGCTCTTAATTGCTTAGAAGCGTCATCTAATTCCGCAAGAGCGTCTACCATTGCTTTTGTATACTGTTCGGTTGACGTCAGTAGGCTATTTGCCATGCTACTACAATCTTTAATTGTAGATGTAGTTTCTCCCCATCCTTTCTCTATTAAATCTGATCTCTCTGAAAGAGAACCTATCTTAGTCGAGAGCTCACGGGCATTTTCGCTAAGCTGATCCGATACATTAACCAGGCTAGAAACGGAGTCTCCAAAATCGGTTGCAAAAGACGACTTGGAAAATATGTTTGCAGCTTTATAGAAAGCAGTGCCACTTATGTGAAGCTTTTGGGCTCCTTTGTCAAACGCCTTAGCATAACTTTCTAGTGCCTCAGAACCTCTTTTGATGGCCTCAAATACTTCATCAACTTTCCGAGTGATTGCTTGATCAATTGCATTTCCGACTCGCTCACTAAATTTTGCCATAAATTCTGAGAGGCAAAGCTCCATTCGCTCCACCGATGCCCTCATAAGGGAGAAGCGATTACAGTCGGCTTGGACTACTTGCTCTAAGTATGCCGTAAGCAATGTTTCAGTCTCTTCCAAGATTCGGCCCGCTCCACTAATTAGCCCGAGTATCCAAAATATTAAACTAAAGAAGACACCGCCAAGGCTAGAAATAAAAGCTGTACTCATAGGGGCTAAGACACCACCAAGTCTCTCGACCAAATCACCTGGAGAAACAGACGAGCTTGAATCACCTGAATCAAGAATGGTACTCAACTGGCCTAAATTTAATGCGAGACCAATGAATGTTCCGAGCAGTCCAATAGTTACAAAGACACCTGGGGCGCTAGTGACCAGTTCATTCAGAGTGCCAATATTGATACGCCACTTCCATATCCTTATAACCTCAAAGCTGCTAAGTTCACCAGATGCAATAGCTTGAGCATCTACTTCCTCGATTCTCTCGGCAGCTCTTCGATATCTCGTCCGAGCTGAAGTAACAAAACCTCTGTCGTCTCCAAATAAGTCCTCGGACAGTCTTAGGCACTTGGATAGCAACGCCAACGGCTGGCCGAGCCGTTGCTTTGCTGAAAATATTGAATAGACAAGAAATATAAAAAACAACAGTTCTATTGCCAAAAAGATCGAAGCTCCCGTACTTAGACCTGCCATTTTAATGGTATTGAGTGCATGGCACCTACTCTAGTTGACCATTTAGCTTTCGGGTGCTAATCAAATGCCAATTCCTTCAAGCCATTACCTAGCGCCACGGGCTTCCTCATTACCCCTTGAGTGATCCATGACTGGGCGCTGCGGGCAGGGCGGGTTAGCCCCACATCATGATACGGCCTTGAGGAGCCATAACAGTGTGAATTTCTGATCCTGCCGTCTTGGTTAGTCCTCCATAACCTCCAACAGATCCTCTATGCCGCAGTCCAAAACTGTCACGATCTTGGATGCCAGATCCAGAGACAGTGCTGATGCTGCCTTGTCGTCGTGTCGTGCCAGTCGGGTGATGGTGGTCGCTGCCACTCCCGCCTGAACCGCCAAGGAGTTCATCGTGATGGGTTTCTCCCCTGTCTCTGAGCGTCGCAGGTTTGCCTTGGCGATTGCCTTGGCGAGGGTCAGACGGGCTTGCTTTGCCATAAGGCGCACGATACCTCAAGCACTCTGAAGAGGCAAAGCAGTTTTTAATACCTATGCCTCAGTGCCTAGCACAGATAGCAGAGTGTCAGACACCAAACCAGAGCACTACCTGAACCACGGCAAATCCCACCAGGGCAACGAAGGCAAGAAGGGACGGGAAACCAGTTGCGACCATACCGACTCCGCTTACGACCCCATTTATAAAGAGAATCAGCAGTTGATGCCGTAGCGATCCATACGTCGTCGCCAAGCAGAACATTTCTCAATGCTTTAACGCTTTACGCGCTCACACCTCAGTTCCGTGTGCTATGATTGCTGTGTTGAGGGCAAGAGGTTCATAGAAACCCGCCCTCTCAACCACTCACCCGAATCCCACAGAGGATCAGACCAATGCCGACCGACCTTTCCACCATTGACCTGGCAACCATCAACGCTGCCCAGGGCGTGATCGTTGCCGCCATCCGCAACCAGTGCTGCCAGTGGGAGCAGGATTCCGCTGATGCTGCTGCCGATGGTCACCTCAGCAATGCCGTGATGGTTCAGCACTGGGCGTTTGCCGCTGACATCCTTGCCAGCAAGGTGAGCAGCGAGTTCAGCACCCTGTTCATCAGGTCACTGGATGCCCGCTTTGGCGACCTGACCAGCAGCACACACCGTTCCACTGCTGATCAGGTGCTGGATGCGGTTGCTCTGGAGGTGGCAGCAGCACAGGAGGTGCCCGAACTGGTTGCGGTTTGACGACTTTCATGCACTAAGCACTGCGCCTTGCTGATTCGGTGCTATGATTTCAGTGTTGAGGGGCAAGAAATCCAAAGAGATTCGCCCCTCCAACCCTTTTCCCTGAAACCCACAGAGGTTCAATCCAATGCGCTTCCTTGTTCCTGCTGGTGCTGGTGGTCTTCCCCGCCAGAATCAAAAAACTCATCCCAGCAGAAATGGCATACGACCATCCCGACGCTCCTAAGCAGTTCGGCATCCGCCTCAGTGAAGAGACGATGGAACTGGTATCCGCCATTCAGGAGTTTCGCCAACGCACCAATCAACCCATCACCCTTGCTTCCATCGTGGAAGACGCCATCCAGTGTCACTACAACCGCTTGGTCAAAGAGGGTGCCATCTATGGAGAGAAGTGACACCACCACTACCGCCAGGTGCTCTGAAGCACCTACTGAGGACCCTCCCTCCTGAACGCCCAGACCCGTTCCCGCATCTGGCAGATCTCAGCGCCGATCAGTTGCTAGAGCGGCGGGTTGAGATCGCTGGGCAACTCAAGACCCTGGAGCAGGAGCGTCAGGCGATTGATGCCACCCTGCTGGGGGTCTTCTCGGATGCTGAACTCCGCTTTGGTGTTCGTGCCCCTGGTGGATGGGTTCTGCGCCAGCGGTCACGAACCTCCTGGGAATACTCACCCGAAACAAGGGATGCCATCAAGGGTCTTCAGCAGCAGGCACAACGGGATGGAAGGGCACAACCTCTGGTGAGCACCTATCTGGTGGCAGTTCAGGAGGAAACCTGAGAGGGACCGATCGCAGCAAACTCTGGTAGAATATTACTACTTGTAAAGGCGACAATGTTCACGAGTCTCTTCGGGATCCTCTTTGCGGTGCTGTCCTTCGTTCAAGTGCCCCAGTGGGACAACGACTGGAAAAAGTGCTCCGTTGCCGTCCCCGACACTGCCTGCCACTGGTATGTGGTGAACCCTGACAACACCTTTGGAAAGGGTTTCAGTTGGATCACTGCTCCTGAGTTTGATGTCGCCACCCTGCGGGACATCGGCATTCAGCACGAGGTCACCGTGGCGCAAGGTTACCAGACCACCGTTGAGTTGATGAATGCCACCTCAACGGTCAAATACGGCGACGACTACTGATAGGTCAAATTAGTTTCCTAGCATTAGACGCTAAAGACCTGCTGTAGATGGGCGACGGGATTGGCACCCACCTCGCCACCAACAACCCAAAACTTAGTGCTGCCACTCCTCAGTAGGGCACGGAAGTCATCAGCGTCAATCAAAATCCCGCAGTGCTCCGCTAAGGCGACCATCTCCTCTGGGGTGCTGGCGGCATAGAACTCACGCCCCAATTCTGGTCCCTCATCCATCCGATAGAGCAAGTGATTCAGGGCATCCAGTAGCGGTGAGGCGGGGCAATCCACTCAGGGCGCTCAAGAGGTGGAACCATTGTGGGCGAAGGCAGGTTTTTCAGAGTACAGAACTTCACGGCAGCAGCATTTGACGCTATAATTGCGGCATTGAACTCCACAGAGAGTCGCTCCAATGCTCAAGACCTCAACCAACGGAACTCAGGCAACCACTGCCATAAAGTTCTCCCTGCGCTCAACGGGTGAAACCCTGGCGGATCTCTCACGCCCCATTGACCCTCGGCATCTCAAGACCAGGAAGCAGTGCAACACGACGCTGACCTACTGCCCCTGGAATACCATTGCCCGCCACCTTCACCACCGTGCTCCTGGTTGGTCGTGGGAAATTCAGGAATGCCAGCAGATCGGTGAAACCGTAGTAGTGACTGGGCGTCTGACCATCCCAACTGCTGATGGCGACCTGCTCCACTACTCGGCGGTAGCATCGGAACCGTTGGAGTCAGCATCAAAGGCACCCGCTGCTGAAGTTGCTGCCTCTTCGTGCCTGAGAAGGGCGGCAGCATTGGCGGGTCTGGGTCTGGAGTTGTGGGGATAGGCGGGGCGGGCGAAGAAGGATTGAGGGAGGTGCTGGGATGGTGAGGTGGCTGCGGGAGTGGCTTGGGTGGGGCGGGGAGGCTATTGGGACTAGGCATATTGCGACTCCGATAGGGTAAAGCTATATGACCAACTTGACAAAAGCGGAGGCGCTGAGGTCCAATGGGGAGGAGACATCTATAATCAAATGCGAAAGCCCCTCTTGTTAATACCTTTGCTTATGGCGTTGAGCTTAGGTGGAGAAGCTATTGCGAGACCTTTTGTTTATGTGGCATCTTTTGCTCATGGAGGCGCAGTGAAAGAATGCCTAGACTCGGGAGAGATTGCGCTTAAGAAATTCAAGTTCACTGAAAAAATCTGGCAAGATTATAACCCGAAAGAAAATACCAAGGTCGGCAGAGTATACGGAACTCACGCAGAAAGCTCAACCACTGCTGTTATACTTTGTGACCAGAAAGATGGCGTAACATCGCTGGCAGTTGGCGGACTGGACCAACAATTAACATGGGATTTGTACGGAAATCTATTCAAGGCTGAATGGTGACGAACTAATTTGAGTTTGCATTGCTAGATCACTCAGTACGAATGTCATAAGGGCACCTCGAAATTTACGAGATTTGCCAGCCTCTGATCACCATAAAAAAATGCCTTTCGGCATCGTCGCAGCAGATCATAAGTGCTCAAGCAATACAATATTTTTGGCAAATTGATTCGTATT
>NZ_JAGQCT010000034.1:0-6640 GCF_024346335.1 Cyanobium sp. ATX 6E8
GTTGGATGCGGCCGTGATCAATCCGGTGGGCACTGCTCACCGAAATGCCCGCCGCAGCGGCAGCCACCTCCTGGCGGCTGCCGGCTCGTCGTTTGGACATGTACAGCGCAATCTGTTGAACGGTGAGGGGAGCAGGCATGACCCGGTGCCCTGCGCATGGCAACCGGATTCAGCAGACCCCCTCCAGAGCGGTCAACCTGTTTGGCGCGACCCCTCAACCAGATTGTCGTCGGACACAGGGCGCCGACCTGCTCCTAACGGTCAAACAGAACCAGCGCCGGCTGTATCGGCAGATCGCCTCCCAGTTCCGCAGCTACCGGCACTTCCCTGTTGAGACCAGCGATGTCGAGGCCAGCCACGGCCGCCGTGTGCGCTGGACGCTGCGTGCACGCAATGCCACTGACGCCATTCGTGAGCGCTGGTCAGGAGCCAGCTGGATCATCGAGCTGGTGAGCACCGGCTGGCGTGACGGCAAGCCGTTTCACCACGTCCACTTGTTCATCACCACCCTGCGCACCAGCCCGAAAGCGCTGCTCAGGCTGGTGCGCCAGCGCTGGGCAATCGAAAACCAGTGGCACTGGCCCCGCGACACGCAGCTCGGTGAGGACGCTCACCGCTACGCCCAGCGCAACGGTGTTCAGGTGCTGGCTCTGCTGCGGACATTGGCCCTCAACCTGTTGCGCTGCAACGGTTTTCAATCGATCCGTGCTGGTCTGATGGCTGTGGCACACGACATCAGCCGAATGCTCGACTGGGTTGGCATCAGCCTTGCGGAGACGGGATGAATGGACTTTCAGTCAGCCCTGCCCGGCTACCGACATAGCGCGTGAGTCCTTTGTATTGACCGGTGATGGCATACAGCGGCAGGCCAACCAGCAGCACGGCTGGCAGCAACCACAGCCCGGCAGCCTGAAAGCTGGGATGGAACGGTTGGTCCAGCCGCAGCCAAAAGCTGAGCCACATCGCCCATGGCAGAAGAAAAGCGTCGATGCCGATCAGCAGAACCCGTCGGAGCCTGGGCGGAAACCGAACAACTGTTTCGGCAACTTTGGTCGGATACAAAAGCGACATCTCAGGTTTCAATGCCGTGACTCCAAATCAAAGAATTTATTAATTTAAATAATAAGCACTAACAGAACGAAGAGGCAGCCATTGGATCATTGCCACAGGGCCGCCTAAAAGTAATTTCATGTCGTGCTCATGACCACGCCTCCCAGTGCGAGCATTCCCCTGATGTCGTGGCTCAGTTCCTGCTGGCCCGCGTGAACTGAGCGGTAGCCGCCGTAGCGCAGCAGGTTCATGACCACTGTCCGCAGGAACGCAAACAGCGGCGCGCCGTTGCGGTTGGCGTAGCGGTGTGCGTCCTCGTGCAGTTGCGTATCCCGCGGCCAGTGCCACTCGTTTTCAATGCTCCACCGCTGGCGGATCAGTCGTAGCAGGGCCTCTGGCTTTGTCCTCAGGCTCGTGAGGAAGTAGTGGGCCCGTGGCACCTGATGGCCTCTGCAGGACACGGTGGTGCTGATCATTTCGATGATCCAGCTGACGCCAGGCCAGTTCGCCTTGATGTGATCCGGAGCTTCCTTGGCCCGCATCTCCCATAAGGTGTCCCTGCCATGCTTTTTGCCCTGAGCCTTTGCGGTGAATGGGATCTGACGCTTGCCTTGGAACTGGCACTGGATCTGGCGCAGCAGCGTCTTCTGATTGGCTTTTACCGTCAGGAGCACGTCGGCCCCCTTGGCGAGGCACCAGCGAAAAACGCTTGCGTGGTGTGCAGAGCATCCGCCTGGATCAAGGTGCCCTCAAGCTCAAGGGTGCTGAGCAGCTCCTTGAGAGCTACACGCTCGCTGGATTCGTGGGTGTCGTAGGCCTTTTGGGCCAGGGCGACACCAAGCGCGCGGGCATAGACCGTGACCTGAGCGACAAACCGGTGACCGCCGTCATCGGTCTCCACAGCTGAGCCTCTGAGCGTCTTTCCGTCGCACACCAGCTGCTCCAAACCCTCTGCCCCGCCTGGGATCTGGCTGATCATCCAGGCCTGAAACACATCGCCAAAGGTCTGCAGGTGAGCCTTATTGAACAGGTACAGGAAGGTGGCGTCCGACGGCCAACGCTTGAAATCCAGGCCCAGCGCCTGGTTAGGGACTCCTGAAAAAGCCAGATCGCCTGCAGCGCAACTTGTTTCAGCGATCAATACCCGATAAACTGGCCTCGATCAGGGCAATTGACGATTGCTACAACTGCTGAGCACTGCAGATGTACCGGAAACACCAGAACGGACAGCTCGCAATCGAGGAGTTCCATGTGCCTTTTGGCGGAACGTTGGACGCGGATAACCGCTGGGTGATTTTCTCCTCCCTAATGCCATGGGAAGAGCTGGAGGAAACATATGCCCCCCAGTTCAGCCCCACGACTGGTGCTCCTGCAAAACCTGTACGGCTTGCATTTGGTGCCCTATTCATCAGACAGCGGCTTGGCCTAACGGACGAGGAGACCGTCGAACAGATCCGAGAAAACGCTTACATGCAGTTTTTCCTTGGTTTTGCCGGCTACTCCAGCAAAGCACCATTTGACCCATCGATGATGGTTCATTTCCGTAAGAGATTCACGGAGAAGGATCTCAATCGGATTAATGAACTCATTGCCGTACGCGGTAAAGCCTTGGTACTCGAGGCTGTGGCGTCACTTCCAGACGACGACTCTGATGATCCAGATACCGGTTCATTCGAACAGATTGCACTTGACGACTTCGTGAAGCCTGCAGATTGGCCAGAGGATAAGAACTGGGGAACACTCACCATCGATGCCTCTTGCACGCCAGCCGACATCACCTACCCGACTGATCTGAAGCTGTTGAACGAGGCGAGGGAATCAACCGAACGGATCATTGATGAACTGTGCAGTCAAAACTCAAAACTCTGCAAATACAAGCCACGTTACGATCGTGGTAGGGCCCGTGCTGCTTTCCTCAATGTCGCCAAACAGAAGAAGCCACGCCGCAGGAAGATAAAAGCCGCAATACGCCGTCAGCTCGAGTATCTGCAGCGGAATCTTGATGCAATCGACGCCCTAACTGCAGCTGGTGCAAGCTTTTCGGGCTTGAAGACCCATTGGTGGCAGAAACTACTCGTGATCAGCGAGCTGAACCGCCAACAAAGCATTCTGCTTTACGACAAGACGCGCAGCATGCCCGATCGCATTGTGAACTTGGTTCAGAGATACGTACGGCCCATTGTTCGTGGTAAAGCAAGAGCTGCTGTTGAGTTTGGCGCAAAGATTAGTGTGTCTGTGCGAAATGGCTTTGCCTTCCTGCACAGGATCAGCTGGGATCCATACAACGAGGCGGAAGACCTGATTCCACAAGCTAAGAAATACAAGCAAGAATATGGCTGCTACCCCGAGCGAATCTGCGCAGATCGCATCTACATCAATACCAAGAACCGAAACTTCTGTACTCGGAACGACATACGGCTATCTGGTAAGCGATTGGGGAGGCCGCCGAAGAATCCAGAGATCAGTGCTGCTCACAAGCAGCAGCTCAGCGCAGACCAGCGGAGACGAAACGAAGTGGAGGGATGCTTTGGATCAGGAAAGAGAAAGTATTCACTAGATTTGGTTATGGCTCGGCTGGCAAAAGGTGCAGAGAACTCCATCTCCATGGCTTTTGTGGTGATGTGCGCAGAGAAGATCCGGAGGCTCCTCCGCCTCTTTTTTATCACTATTTTTGCCTGGATTTATACTTGTCAAAGGCCAGTTTTCCTCTGGAAGGCGCTCAGGGATATTCTATGGCTTGAAACAGAAGAATTGCTCGTCACTGCATAACCGATCTAGCGAGCTTCCTGCACCCATGTCTCTTGGCTGAAATCAAGGCAGCTTGCTGGAAGCTTTTTCAGGAGTCCCTGGTTAAGCTCCTGCCGATGCCGTTTGGCAAACGCCTCGAGATCACGGGAGCTCCTGCTGCCACTCAGGATCCCGAGCACCGCCACCAGCAACAGGAACCACTGCGGGTAGCGCACCCCGCGGCGGTACCGCCCATCAGGGATGGCCTTGAGAAAGCTGATCAAGTCGCTGGAACCAAGCTGATCAGCCGCGGCGTCAGGGATTTGGGGCATGGAGGTAAGCCATTCCCGCCGACCAAAACCAATGCTGTCAGACCCCGCCAGCTTCCGTGGTCACACTTTTAGGCGGCCCTGATCATTGCCACGAGAGACGCCTACAGAAACAAACAACTAAAACACAAACGAGAAAGACAAGAAATTCACCGATTCAAAACACAGCTTCGTCAAGATACATTCGAACAAGCTAAAAGAACTGCGTTAAACACAAAGAACATAACGACAAGGAAGAGACAAGTCGAACTAGGATTGATATATAGAAAGTAGACTACACAAAAGTCTCAAACAAATCAGGATCGACTCTCACGGCGCTTCGCGTTTGCAATTTCAACTGCTTTACGATTCAGCTGTCGTCGAAGACAAGTTAAATCCAAGTCACCCCTGCAAATATATGAATTAATTTTACCTATTTCCGCTTCGACCGAACTACTCGGATCAATTGATCGCAGAAATGATCTTGATAAAATAACTCTTTGAGAGCCTAAATGCATATGGGAAGCAAGAATTAGCTCAGCCGGCAAAACACCTGTTCCAATGCAGGCAACACCACCAATTCCAAAGGCAATGTTATGATTATTAATTAAATTAGCAGCACAATCTAACAACCCAGAACTAAATAGCTCGAACATGAAATCTAGCCCTAGGTCAATATGTAGATCGTTAAGACCAATATGAATGTCGTCAAAGCCACCTAAAAGAAGAATATTTGGCAATCTAGCAAGGCCTGCTGCAGTCTCAAGAAGAAGCGTAAGGGGAACACGCCCACGTAGCAAATCCAAGCATTGAGCAACTTCATCCTGATGCGTGAACATTGGAAGCATAATACGGTCAGCCCCACGAGAAATAGCCTCATCGATTTCTGCCTTAGAGCCAGAAGAAATAGGATTAATTCTCACCATAAGTTCTGCATTGGGGAAATCATTAAGCACTTTACGCAAGATGACAACATCATGAAGCGTATGTTTTGAGATAACTGTGTCGAGGTGCCCCTGCCTTTCTTGCTTGCCATTTATTTCAAGGTCAACCATAATTCTGTGAACTCCAGCAGATGCCATTTTGTAGGCAACAGATGAATTATTGGTAATAAAAATAAACTTCATAGCAGAGGATAGATGCATAACTACAGCGAATTAATTTTGATAAAGATTAAAGACATCCTCGTTTGTCTGTCGTGCTTTTATTAAATCATAACCAGAGCCATCGAGTCGTTTCATCAAAACTGGATTAGAAGGGAGAATAAATGGGGGTCGCATGACCACCGAATAAGATCCCACGTTACCGTAAACCAATGCATCACCAACTTCCAAAGGACTTTTTAAACTATCGGTAAGAATATCTCCCTCAATACAGGTAAAACCAGTCACAGAATAATCTAGCGCAGAGCCACGAGAAATATCAGGATCAAGAATAGGAGTAACTGGTAGATTTCTAATTTTAGCATTTGGTGAAACATCGTAAATTGATCCGGCTACGGTCGCAAAATAGCGACCACGTATTGATTTGGTAGATACAATCTTCGTATAAAAGTGCATAACATCTGCGACCAATGCCGTGCCTGGCTCAAGAAATAATGTGGGAAAGAATGAGTATTTCAAAAAAGCCTGGTAAAATATCTTACCAATGAGTGCTCCGTAATCCGTAAAGGATGCTGGCAATTCAGACATACTAGACGAAATACTTTCAGGCAGATTGGAAAAGAAGCCCCCTCCAATATTTAAAATGTCAGGAGGTTTGTCGGGGAAAATACGGCTACACAACGCAACCAAGTTTTCAGCACGGCAACGAAAACTAGTAAGGCTTCTGTTTGGAAAATGGCAATGCAATCCCGACAAATGCACATTAGGCAAGTTTTGTATAAAATCAACAATTTCTAAAAACTCGTCACTTTCTACATCAAAACCAAATCGTGATGTCGAGTCATCAATAGGGAAATTAGTACGCAAAACAACTTTTATATCTATTGAACCCAATGCATTGGATGAAGCCGTATGAAGTAGATCTAAATCTCTTTTACTATCAAGATTAATTATAGCGCCTCCAAGTGCAGCATCGTTAAAGGCCCAATCTGCTTTGTAGGGACCATTGAAAATAATCCTATCAATTGGGGTACCTAATCTGCGCGCGGCAGAATATTCCATCTCAGAAACAACTTCAGCCCATGCACCCTTGTCTTGCAGAGCCATACATATTTGGGGAGTATAATTCGTCTTATATGAATATCCTATTTGAACTTTGGGATAATTGGCGAGGAAGGCATTGCAAAGGTTGTCATAATTATCCAAGAGTTTTCTGGGGTCAAATACAAAAAATGAAGGGCCGTGATCTGCGGCTAATTTAGAATAAGAAGAGTAATCTAAATAATCAAACATAACTCATTGGGAGACAGATGAAAAGTAAATTAAGGGCACCTCGAAAAATCGCAAGACCGCTTGATAGCGACCGAATTTGAATTATACTAAGGCTCCAAGATTACATGCTTTCCATGGGCCAGCGAGGTTTCTGGGACGAACAACAAAGAGTTGTAAAGC
>NZ_JAGQCT010000035.1:0-5569 GCF_024346335.1 Cyanobium sp. ATX 6E8
ACGTCGCATCCGGGCATCTGGAATCGACCTCAGGTAGCTGATCAGGTCGAGATCGGTTGCGGCAGAGGCGCTGTCGGGCACAAGGAGGAGGCGTTTCCACCGACCTCAACCCATGCTGACAGAAGCGCCAAGGGCGGCTGTGACACACTTTGAATCAGCCCTGCCCTTACCCCCGTGGATGGTCAGCTGATGCCCCGCGAAGTCCAGATCCTGCACGCGCAGGCGCAGGGCTTCCATCAGCCGTAGGCCTCCGCCATACAGCAGGCCACACACAAGAGCGGCTGGCCCCTCCAGCTGCTGCAGCACAGCTCGCACCTCCATCACACTCAGCACCACCGGCAGCCGCTTGGGACGGCGCGCCCGCACGACCCCATCAAGATCGCCGGGGTCGATCTCCAGCACACGCTTGTAGAGGAACAGCAAGGCGGCCAGGGCCTGGTTCTGGGTCGAGGCGCTCACGTGGTCCTCCACGGCCAGGTGAGTCAGGAAGGCATTGATCTCCAGGCTGCCCATCTCCCGCGGGTGCCGCATCTGGTGAAAGCGCAGGAAGCGCCGCAACCACCGTTCGTAGGTGCCGATGGTTTGCCGGGCGTAGTGACGCGATGCCAGGGCTTCCCGGTAGACCGCAATCAGGGAACGGGGTTGTGTCTCCATTGAGGCTGCCTTGCTGGAATCAGCATTCCCACGGCTCCCGCATTCGTCCTTCGCAGAAGATGGGATCTGGTTTCCGGTCACAGCCGTCAGCTTGGGCTGGTCTCCCTTACCTGGCCCACCGGCCTGCTCCATGAACCTCAGGACCTTGCTCCCCGCCGCAGCGGCTGGACTGTTGGTCGGCCTTGTGGCCGTTCCTCTCGCCAGCCGCGCCAATGGCAACAGCGACATCGCTCGTCGTAGCTGGATCAACACCCTCAACAGCGAGCTCAAGGCCGGCATCGACTACGACGCGGTAAAGACCAATCCGCTCACCCTTGCCCTGTTCGGGGTGGCTGACGCCGCTTGCCTCAACCAGGCGGCGGCGCTCGGGCTGGCCAGGTCGGTGATGGCACCGGCCCAGGCTCGCTATGCCGTGCAGCGCTTTGATGAGCGCTACTGCGTCGTCAAGCACCAGAGCAGCTGATGAAGACCTGGCAGAAGCTGGTCGTTGGCCTGGCCGCCTCGGCCGGCTTCTCCATCCTGGCCGGGGTGGTCTGGTTCATCTGGCTACTTCTCACCTCCCCGTCTGAACCTGAGGGCTTCGGGCAGGACCATCAGGAGCAGTGGGCCGTGGCCACCTGCTGGCGCGACATTCGCGACGGCAGCATCGCTGGCACGGACGAGTGCAGCGAGTACGCCCAGGCCCATCTCGACTTCTTCACCGACGAACTGGCGGCGGATGCGGCCACCACCACCTGCAACCTCAGCCGATCCCATCTGGCTTATGCCCGCACGAGCAGTCCCGATGCCAAGGTTCTGCTGGCGCAGCTGAAGGAGGAGGTTCGCTCCGATTGCTCCCATTCCGCTGTCTCCCGATGAAACGCCTGATCCCCCGCTTGTTGGTTGTCTACGGAGCCTCGCTGTCGGTGATGTTTGGTGTGGCGCTCATCCCGGATTACGCCGCACTAATCCATGCTGTCGAGCAGCGCGATCCGCAGGCCGAGCTGCGCCACCGCATCAACGTCTTCGCTGAGGGCACCTGGTTCCTGCTGGCCAACCTGATCGCGATCAGCGGCATCGCGATGGCAGGCCGCCGGCCTGAACCCTGATGGGCTGCCTGTTGCCCCTGCTGGCCATCCCGGCCGGATTGAGCGCCCTGGCGATTGGGCTGTTTCTGGTCTCGGCGATTCCTGATCCCAACAGTCCGGTGACCGCCTCCAATGCGGCGCGCCTCAAATCGGGCATGCCCTACGACGAAGTCGTGGCCATCGTTGGCGATCCAGCCCCGCCTTCCTTTGATGGCGACGATCAGGCCAGGTTCTGCCGCCATGGCAGCGACACCTGCAGCTGGTCGCCATGCCCGCTCTGCGACAACCGCCTATTCCTGACCTTTGAGCGCGGCGTGTTGGTGGCCAAGCGCTCAGAAGGCCTCTGAATCCTGCACAGAACTCCTCAACGCGTCGTTGTTCGCACGGCGGTTGAAGGGTTCTGCCGCCATGGCTCGTACTTTTAGTGCAGGAGTTCGCTCCGTTCATCCCGAGCACCGGCGCCAATCCTCCAGGGGATTGCCGGTCACCAACCTGCCGTCCGTTCCTGCTGGGCAAGGTGGTCAATCCTGGAACCCCGAGGGGTTGATGAGCAGGAACGCCATCCCGATCCGTCATGTCCTCCTGTGTTCACCGCAGCAGCCACCTCTCGCGTCATCTCGCCGCCCTGCGGCAGCAGCGTGACCTCAAGCCTGGCCAGCTGGCTGCTCGTCTTGGCGCCAGCAACCTCTCCAAGGTGGGCAGCCTGATCCGTGCCTTCGAGCTGGGAGAGCCGATCAGCGATCACTGGCTGCAGAAGTTGATCGCTGAGCTCCAGCCCGATCCAGCGGAGCTGCGACGCTGCCTCGAGCTGGATCAGGCCGAGTCGCTGGAGCAGCTCGAGCGTGAGCGCGATGCCTGGGAGGCCTGGGCGGAGGAACCGATCGATCCCTACCTCTCTATCCGCTACTCCCCGGGAGCGGGTCTCGTGCACAAGGTGCCCAGGGCGTTTTGCACTCCTCGTGAGACTACAGAAGACCGCGAGTGGGCAAGGCAACTCGCAGAAGACTGGGCCGCCGATCGGCTCAAGCGCTGCCCGCACAAGGGGATCTTGACCTGGAGCCGCCGTGAGCGCACCTGGTTTGATGAGCACGGGCTCAATCCACGCCGAGGCTCTGTCACCTTTGAGGGACGCACGACGGGGGCCTGGATGCAGCTCAGCGGCAGCCAGCAGCGGTTTCTCCTGGGCAGCGGCAGAGAACTGATCACCCGCAGCCACGGGCTGGATCAACCCTGAAGCTCAGCTGGAGCGGAGCCGCGACAGCGTCTGCCAGAGGCCGCGGGTGATTGGCGTGAGCCAATGCTCGGGGTTCTTCCACTTGAAGACGAACAAGCGATTGCCGATCGCCCCGATCTCTCGGCGAAAGCACGACAGACGGCGATCGTCGGTGGCAGAACCGTCGTGATAAACGGCGATGGCCGTATCACGCCTGCCTGCAATCCCGAGCTGATAAGCGCTGGCAACAGTGGGACTGCAGCCTTGGCGGTACACCTGGATGTCGACGTGGTCGCAGTGCTGAGCAGCTCGCCAGGAATACTGTCCCGGCTGGAACGAGCACCAGAGCTGTCTGGGAGCAAGGCTTGCTTTCAGGCTGGAGAGCGCCACAGGCGGCCGGGCGAAGAAATGGTCATCCACCTGCAGGGCGCTATAGCTGCTCAGGGCTCCCACCCGCTTGAGGTTGGTCGGGGTAGGGCGCTGGATCCAGGCCACGGGTTTCAGCCCGGCACGCCGTGCCCGCCAGGCGATCCAACGCAGCACCGGATCCGGCAGGGAATCGGCATGCACCATCACCACACCGGCCCCCTGCTGGCGCATCGCCTGCAGCTCAGGGTCCAGCTTGAACGAGCCCAGAAACAACAGCGCGTTGTATTGATCGAGCCAATAGCCATCTGCCGCCCTCACGGTCTGCGGTGCCGCCAGAAAGGCGGCTGGCACGATCAGAGCCAGCAGGAGCTGTCGCCAACGGCCGGTTCTCTGCACACACCCTCAACCAAGGCATGATCAGCCTGGCTGACTCTGACCGGAATGCTGGAGCGCAGCGCTGAGATCGACGACCTCGCCGGACGGATCTTCCTGGCGGAGCACTTCTGCAGTCGCACCATCCAGGCACCGGAGCCCGGTGAACCTGTTGGGGAGGTGCGCGTCTGGACGGAGCTCAACGACTTTGACCAGGCCCCCCTGGCCCACACGGGCGGGACTCAGGTTGTGCTGCGCAGCGCTCTGCAGGGGGTGTCTCCCGATCGCTGTGTTGCAGAGGTGGCCATGGCCACACCTGAAGGGCATTGGTTGGAGGGGACAGCGCCGATGCACCAGGCCCTGGCTGCGCTGGCACAGCGGCAGTGGTTGCTGGTCCACTCCGGCTCAACCCTGGTCGGAATCCTCACGCGCCATGACCTCGCCAGCCCCGTGGTGAGTGCCTATCTTCTGGCGCGATTGCTGGGCCTCGAGCAGGGCCTGCGGCGCCTGTACGGATCCTTCAGTCATCAGCCGCTGCCTGATGCACCGGGCCTGCCCGGTGAGCCCGGCGGCTGGTCGCTGGCCACGTTGTTGAACCATGTGGCCCCACTCACAACTCTGCGCGAGGCCCTCGGTTTCGAGAGCCGGAAATCCTTTGATCGAGCGACGGGCGGCCTGGTGACCTTGCGCAACCACCTAGCCCATGGCCGCAGCATCCTCACGCTCTCCAGTCATCCCGCCGAAGCGGTGGAGCGCATCGACGGATTGGAGCAGCTCATGGGCAGAGTCCGCCGCTTGCTCGACGACCGTGAGCATGTCTGGGACGCCTTCTCTGCCACAGAGATCGTTGGCCTGGACGATCCCGGGCAGGCCTGGGCTGGAACAGGGGCGGCGGCACTGCCTCTGCCGGCACCCGTGCATGTGATCACAGCCCAGAACCCCCATGAGCGTGTTCTGGAGGCCGACGTCAACAGGGAGCGCCATCGCCTGCTGCATCGCTACCTGCAAATGCGCGCTCCGGATGCCCAATCGATCGAGGTGCTTGGCCGATCCTGCAGTGGCCCCTGGGCGGAAGCCAGTTGGGCCATCAGCGGCTTGCAACTCGCAGAGGCGCTGGTGATCGCACAGCGCTTTGAGCAGCGAGCCATCTTTGAGCTCACCGAAGCCGACGTGCTCGTGATCGGGGTGGACGGCACCGAGCGGCGTCGCATTGCACGTCGCCGGTGATTGGTCCGGGCTCAGGTTTGCTTATCTGCTGAGCCAGGCCCGCAGGCTGCTCACCACCCAGAACCCAAGGGTGATGGCGATCCACTCACGGAAAACCACCACAAACCAGATCAGCCCCGCCAGCACCACCAGTGCTCCGAGTCCCTTGGCAACGGTGAGCAGGTCGTCTCGGCTCAGTTCAGTGGAGTCGCAGGACTGGGCCGCTGAGCGGCGGGTGCGGATGAATTCCCCTTTCTCGTTGAACGGCATGGCAGCTCCTCAGCAGGCCCGTCGGCAGGTCGGGCAGTTCTGCCCGTAGCCCACCTGGATCGAGGTGGTCACCTGCAGCGGGTGCGAGAAGATCCCGGCCGCTTCGCCGCCCAGGCGATCGTCGTTGCTGTTGCACACCAGCGTGTACTGACTGAGCTTGCCCAGCAGCCGCGGCACATGGCGGGGGTTATGGCGGTTCAGAAGGTCGATCGCCAGCTTCAGGCCCACCTGCACCACGTAGGCGATGTCGATGGCGAGGCCGGGTTGAAAGTCGAGCTGCTGCAGCTCGCTTGACGTGACCCCCTTTGTTGGTCCAAGCCTTATGAGAGTTGGTGGGTGTGGTCATGCGGCAACTCCCTGTTGAGCTGCCTCCAGGGGCGTACGCCCCTGGAGGGCCGAGTGCGGCCTGAGAGAGTTG
>NZ_JAGQCT010000004.1:0-183321 GCF_024346335.1 Cyanobium sp. ATX 6E8
AACTCTCTCAGGCCGCACTCGGCCCTCCAGGGGCGTACGCCCCTGGAGGCAGCTCAACAGGGAGTTGCCGCATGACCACACCCACCAACTCTCATAAGGCTTGGACCAACAAAGGGGGTCACGTCACCGGCAGCTCCAGCTTGAAGCTGGCCCTTTGCGATGCCGACGGCCAGCGCCTCTGGCAGGAGCAGCGCAGCTGGGATGCCAGCGACGGCACAGGCCTACCAGCCCTGCTGGAGCAGTGGCTCGCACCATTGCTGGCAACCTGGCATCCGGCTCCATCGCTGGTGGTGCACCGGCTCGTGCACGGCGGCAGTCGCTTCACCGCCCCCACCCAGCTCACGCCTGAGGTGGTGGCGGATCTGGAGGGCCTCGTGCCGCTGGCACCGCTGCACAACGGGCCGGCCCAGGCGGCGATCCACTGGCTGCAGGAGCAGGGAGCTGGTGGCCAAGCCCTACCGCAGTGGGCCTGCTTCGACACGGCCTTCCACGCCACCCTCACCGAAACGGCCTTCAGCTACGCGATCCCGGCTGCCTGGAGGGCCCAGGGGCTGCGGCGCTATGGCTTCCACGGACTCAACCACAAGCACGTGGGTGAAACGGTGGCCCGCCAAGATCCCGCCGTGCGGCGCCTGATCAGCTGCCACCTGGGCGCCGGCTGCTCGCTCTGTGCCATTGCCATCTCCGCCGATGGTATCCCCCGCAGCATCGACACCACCATGGGCTTCACGCCGCTGGAAGGTCTGGTGATGGCCAGCCGCAGCGGCAGCGTGGATCCAGGCCTGCTACTCCACCTGCTGCGCCAGGGGGTGGAGCTGGAGGAGCTGGATACGGCCCTCAACCGCGAAAGCGGACTGCTGGGCCTCTCCCGCCTGAGCGGCGACATGCGCGCGTTGCGCCAGGCGAGCAGCCAGAACCACCCCGGGGCCCAGCTGGCGATCAACGTGTTTCGCCATCGGCTGCTGCAGGGCATCGGCGCCATGGCAGCCAGCCTGGGGGGCGCCGATGCCATCGCCCTCACCGGTGGCATCGGCGAGCACGATATGGCTCTGGCCGGGGAGCTGGAGCAGGCCCTGGCTTGGCTGCAGCCGTTGCTCTGGCTGCGCATCCCCGCCGATGAGGAGGGCACGATGGTGCGCCAATGCCTGGCAGCCCAAGCTTGAGCTGGCCTTAATGAAAACAGCATCAAATCTGATGCAGGCTGCCCTCAGTGCAACCGCTGATCGCCATGGCCTGCCAGGTGGTGCATGCCAACCGCAACGTGGCAGCGGCGGAGCAGCAATGTCTCACCGCTTTGGCGGCCCAGCTCAACCTCAACGAAGCCCCTTAACTCCACTTTGAATTGCCAGCGATGAGCAAGCGGAGCGTGCAGGCCTACATCGAGGAGGTGCCCAGCTGGGAAGGGGGGGCCCACCTGGCCGGCCCGCCCCTGTCGGGCATGCAATGGCTGGTGTGGTCGCTGGCCACGGCCGGCAAATTCTTTGAGGGTTTGATTGTGTTCATGGGGGGGATTGCCCTGCCCCTGGTGGCCGAGCAATTCGCCATGACCAGCACCGACAAGGGCCTGGTGACGGCGGCCACCCTGGCCGGCATCCTGATCGGAGCCCTAGCTCTGGGGGGGCTGGCCGATCGGTTTGGCCGCAAGCCCGTGTTCATTGGCGAGATGGTGCTGCTGGCTGTGGCGTTGGTGGGTGCAGCCTTCAGCACGGGCACGGTCCCGCTGGTGACAGCCTTGTTTGTGATCGGCCTGGCCCTCGGCGCCGACTACCCCACCGCCCACTTGGTGATCTCCGAGAGCATCCCGGCAGCGGTCGCGGAAGGCTGGTGTTGGGTGCCTTCAGCTTTCAGGCAGTGGGAGCTGTGCTGGGCACCGCCATCGCCGCGGTGGTCTTGAGCAGCGATCCCAATCTCAATGCCTGGCGCATCTTTTACCTGCTGCCGGTGGTGCCGGTGTCGCTGGTGGTGTGGGGTCGGTTGTTTCTGCCAGAGAGCAGCCACTGGCTGGTGAGCCAGGGCGAGATGGACAAAGCTGAGAAGCAGCTGCGCAAACTGCTCGGGCGCAACGATGTGGAGTTGCTCGCGCTGGAGATCGCTGAAGAGGGGCGCATCCAGCGCAGCAGCGACTGGCGCAGCCTGTTTCGGGGCAAGTTGCAGAGGGCCACGATCCTGGCCTCGGTGCCCTGGTTTCTCCAGGACATCTCCACCTACGGCATCGGCATCTTCACGCCGGTGATCATTGCCGCGGCGTTTGGGGCCACCGCCAAGGAGCACACCGTGGCCGCCGTGATCCACAACGATTTGCTCGGGGCCCGCGGCACCGCCCTGGTGGACCTGGGCTTCCTGGTGGGCATTGCCTGTGCCATCGCCCTAGCCGATCGCTGGGGCCGCATTCCCCTGCAGATCATTGGCTTCGTGGGCTGCGCCGTTGGGCTGATGCTTGCGGCCGCAGGCAATCTGGGCGGCCAGAGCAACCTGCCGGTCATCGTGGCCGGCTTTGTGCTCTTCCAGTTCATGACCAACCTGGGGCCCAACGCCCAGACCTATCTGTTGGCCGGCGAGGTGTTCCCCACCCCCGTGCGCGGGCTGGGTGCGGGCCTGGCTGCCGCCATTGGCAAGGTGGGTGCGGTGCTCACGGCCTTCCTGTTTCCGATCCTGCTGGCCGACTGGGGCACCGAACGGCTGCTGCCCCTGCTGGCCATCACGTCTCTGCTGGGGGCCGCCATCACCTGGATCTATCGAATCGAAACCACCGGCAAGACCATGGACTCGATCTAAATGGAGTCCACCTAGATCGGGTTGAGCTCGCTATCGGCCGGCTCCAGCTGCAACGTGGCATGGTCAACCCCAACCTCCCGCAGGGCCGCCTTGGCCCGATGCAGCAGGGCGAGATCCTTGGCCGGATCGGAGTTGCGGCGGAGGTGGGCCGTGAGGGCTACCTGGGTGGTACTGGGACACCAGATGTGCACGTGGTGCACATCCACAACCCCGGGCAGGGTCTGCAGCAGATCCCGCACCTGCCGGATCTGGATGTGGGGCGGCACGGCATCGAGCATCACCCGCAGGGCGTCGCGCATCAACTGCACCGCCGTGAGGGCAATGGCCAGGCCTACGCCGATGCCGGTGAGGGCATCGAGCCAAAGCCAGCCGGTGAGGCCCACCAGCAGGGCACTCACCAGCACGGCCACAGACACAAGGGCGTCACTGAGCAGATGGGCGACTGCGGCGCGGCGGTTGAGATCGTGGTGGTGGCCATGGCCGAACAGGCGGGCGGAGAAGAGGTTCACAGCAATCCCGGCCGCCGCCGCCCAGGCCACGGGTCCACTGACAACGGGTTCGGGCTGGAGCAAGCGCTGGATTCCCTCCACGATCACGACGGCCGAGGCCATCGCGATCAACACGCCGTTGGCCAGGGCCGCCAACTGGGTGGTGCGGCCAAAGCCGTAGGTAAAGCGCTCCGTGGGCGGACGGGTAGCGAGCCCTTCCGCACCCCATCCCAGGCCCAGACCGGCCACATCGCCCAGGTTGTGCACGGCGTCACCGACCAGGGCCAGGGATCCGAAGGCTGTGCCCACCATGAGCTGCCCCACCGAGAGGGCGGAGTTGAGCAAGATGCTCCAGCGGAAGGCCGAGGCCTGGCCATTGCGGCCGATGTGCTGCTGCTCATGAAGTGCCATCGGCGGCGCCACCTGGGTTGCGAGGAGTCTGGTGGGTCACTGTGGCGGGCATGCCTGGAGAACCCCGGTATTGCAGGCGGCAGAGGCGGCGGCGGGCAGCACGCTTCAATCGAACCAAGTCTGGAGGGTTGGGCGTGCGACGACGCTCCCTGTTGCAGCTGCTGGGCGTGGGCAGCGGCCTTGGCGTCGGCAGCGGGATCGGACTGGGCCGGCTCTCGGCCGGCGCGCTGGCGGCAGGCACCGCCAAACCGACGTCGGCGACAGGGGCCGCAGCACCCGCCCACCTGCCTGCATCCGCCCTGCCCCTGCCGCTGGCCGACGACCTCCGCAGCGCTGCCGAGCAGCGCCGGGAGCTGGCGCGGGTTGCCGTGCAGGACCGCCTGGTGGTGCCGGAGGGCTACCGGGCCGAGCTGGTGGGGGTATGGGGAGATCCGCTGGCCGCCGGTCGCTTTGGCTTCAACAACGACTATCTCGCCCTGCTGGAGCTGGGCGATCGGGCGCTGTTGAGCGTGAACTTCGAGTACATCAGCCCCCTGCCCTGGGCCAGTGGCTTCCAGGAGATCACCGGCCAAACCCTGCCGCTGGCCCAGCTGCGCACGGCCCTGGCCGATCGCGGCGGCCAGGTGGATGCCAGCCAGCTCAGCAGCAGCGATCCCCTGCTCCCGCTGGTGCTGGCTGTGGCGGAGGCCGCCATGGCCGATCTGGGCATCGGCGTGCTGGAGCTGCAGCGCACTGCTGGCGGCTGGCGGCGGCAGCCTGGCAGTCGCTTCGAGCGGCGCATCACCGGCCTCACGGGCTGGCAGCGGCCCACGCAGGCCCTGCGCTGCACCGGACCGGCCGCCGCCGTGTTTGCCAACCCGAAGCCACTGGGCTACCGCGACGGCCTGGGCGAGCGGATCGTGGGCACCTTCGCCAACTGCGCCGGCGGCACCACCCCCTGGGGCACGGTGCTCAGCGCCGAGGAGAACTTCCAGAGCCAGGTGAGCGAAGGGGTATTTGCTGATGGCTCAGCAGCCCCGCCCGCTGAGCGGCCCTTCCGCTGGGATGGCGCGCGTCTCGAGGGCCTGGGCAATCCCTTCGGCCTGGCCGGCAACAAATACGGCTGGATGGTGGAATTCGATCCACAGCTGCCAGACCAAGCGGCACTGAAGCACAGCTGGCTGGGCCGTTTCCGCCATGAGGCGGTGGCCGTGCAGGCCCGCGCCGGCCAGCCGCTGGTGGTGTACTCGGGCTGCGATCGCCACGGCGGCCACCTCTACCGGTTTGTGAGCGATGGGGTAGTGAGCGATCCGCACAACCGCGCAAACTCCCGCCTGCTGGAGCAGGGCTGGCTGGAGGTGGCCCGGTTTGCGCCCGATGGCACGGGCCACTGGATCGCCCTCACGCCGACCACACCTCTGGCACCGCTACGGCCAAGCCACTTCAGCCGCTTCGGCCTCGAGCAGCCCACCGTGCTGCCCCACAGCGATCGCCGGCGCAGCGGCTCCGAGGCCCTGGTCAACGACGCGGCCGTGGCGTCTTACTGCCAGCGCTACGCCACGCTGGGCGATCTGTACACGGGGCAGGGGGCGATCCTGGTGGATGCCCATCTGGCCGCCAACGCCGTAGGCGCAACGCCAGCTGCCCGTCCGGAAGACACGGTGATCGATCCGCTGAACGGCGACCTGCTGATCGCCTTCACCGCCGCTGGTCGCAATGCCGAGGGCGGCAGTGACCCCGCCATCTTCCGCGGGCCTGGCGGCGAGGCGGACTGGCCCCACGGCTGGGTGATGCGCCTCAGCGACGCCGACAGCGATCCAGGATCACGCTTCCGCTGGGAGATGGTGGCCACGGGCGGCACCCCCTGGCAGGGCGGCTTGGGCTTTAGCAACCCCGACAACCTGGCCTTCGATCCAGCCGGCCACCTCTGGATGGTCACCGACCGCTCCAGCTCCAGCAGCCTGGATGTGTTCGGCAACAACAGCTGCTGGCTGCTGCCCCGCTCCGGAGCTGCCGCCGGCCAGGCCCTCTGCTTCGCCATCGGCCCGATGGACTGCGAACTGTGCGGCCCCTGCTTCGATCGCAGCGGCCGCACCCTGTTCCTGGCGGTGCAGCACCCAGGGGAGCTGCATGGCACGCGCCAGGGAGACGCCAGTGAATGGCAGGCCCACCAGCTGGTGGATCGCGACGGCCAGCCGTTTGAGCAGCTGCGCCAGGTGCCGCTCGGCTCCAACTGGCCCTCCGGCGCGCCGGGCCGCCCCCCGCGGCCGGGGGTGGTGGCGATCCGGCGGCTGGACAACCAACCGCTCCTTGCCCCCGCGGGTTGACCTACTGGAACGGCTGCAGCATGTGCTCGGCCAGCAGCAAAGGATGGCCGGCCGATCCGGACCTGCTCTCCAGTGACTTGGTGGCCAAGCTGCAACTGGCACTCAGCCTGCAGCAACGCTGGCCCGAGGCTCGGATCGCCATGCATGCCCCATGCGTTCGGTGCTGCCAATCAACTAGAGCAATTGCTGGGCGGCACCGTGATCTCCACGATGGATCGGGTGGCTGATGCCATGGTCGCAACGGACTTCGGCGAGCGCGCTATCGCGTCAGCCCCCGCATCAGTCCCCGCGACACCCTCTTCGGCTAGAGCATGACTAGGCGAGCTACTGATCGATGAGCTGCAACGGCAAAGGGTGCCGTGCTGGCTGAAGCATTGCTAGGGAGAGGATTGCTAAGAGATCTGTCACCAGGCCGCGCTGGTCAACCCAGCTCGCTTATCACCATCCCCAAGCCTGGAGCTGGCCATGGGCTTTTTTGTGCAGCTGACCGAGGCGATCACCACGCGCCAGTCGCTGCTGGTGACCGGGCTGGACCCCAACCCGGAGATGCTGCAGAGCTGGGCCGCGCGCCGCGGCCTGGCCGGCCGCTCCTTTCTCAGCCAGGCCCGCCACTGGATCAAGGCGGTGATCGAGGCCACCGCACCCCACGTGTGCGCCTACAAACCCAGCCTCGGCTTCTACCAGGCCCTCGGGCCGGTGGGCCTTGAGCTGCTGCTGGAGGTGCGCGACCTGGTGCCCCGCGATCTGCCCTTGATCGTCGATGCCAAGCACGGCGATCTCAACTCCTCCTCCGCCCTGGCCCATTACCTGTTCAAGGAGCTCGGGGCCGATGCGGTCACCCTGTCGCCCCTGGCCGGACAGGACATCGCCGCCCCGTTCCTGCTCTACCCGGGCAAGGCCGTGGTGATGACCTGCCACAGCTCCAACCAGGCGGCCCGGGTGATCCAGCACCACCCCAATGAAACCGAGCCGCTCTATCTGCGGATCGTGCGCGAAACCCAGCTCTGGGCCACCCCCGACCAGCTGCTGCTGGAGGTGGGCACCAGCGATCCGGAGATTCTGGCGCGGGTGCGGGCCGAAGCACCGGAGCGCTTCCTGATCCTGCGCAGCCTCTGGGGGGAGGAGGAGAAGCTCGAGGCGATGCTGCAGGCCGGCCTGAGCGCTGCCGCCGACGGACTGCTGCTGCCCCTGCCCCAAAACCTGCTGGTCGAAGACGACATCGCCCCCCGCGCCGAGGCCCTCAAACACCAGATCACGGCGAGGCGGGAGCGTTGGCTGGAGAGCCGCGCGCAAAGCGAGGCCAGCACTTGTGCACTGTGGTTGCCCGATAGCAGCGATCCGCTCGAAAGCCTGATCGTCGACCTGTTCGACATCGGCTGCCTGCTGTTTGGGGAGTACGTGCAGGCCTCAGGAGCCGTTTTCAATTACTACGTCGACCTGCGCCAGATCATCTCCGACCCCAACCTGTTTCACCGGGTGTTGCACGCCTACGCCGAGCTGTTGCAAGGGCTCGACTTCGACCGCATCGCCGGCATCCCCTATGGCTCCCTGCCCACCGCCACAGGCCTTTCGCTGCAACTGCACAAGCCCCTGATCTACCCCCGCAAGGAGGTGAAAGCCCATGGGGCCCGCCGCCTGATCGAAGGAGATTTCGAAGAGGGCGACCGGGTGGTGGTGGTCGACGACATCCTGATCACCGGCGGCAGCGTGCTGGAGGGCATTGCCAAGCTCGAGAGCTCGGGCCTGGTGGTGGAAGACGTGGTGGTGTTCATCGACCACGGCGGCGACCACGATCGCCAAGCCCGGGAGCGTCTGGCGGCGGCCGGTTATCGCTGCCATGCCGTGCTGGCCATCGAGCAGATCACCCGGGTGCTGCACCGCGCCGGCCGATTGAGCGACGCCCAGGCGGCCGTCCTGAGCTCGGGCCACGGCGACTAAGGCCGTTCCAGGGCGCCGTAAGGTGAGATTGCGTCTTTGCCACTCCTGGACGCAACCCGTGCGATGAGCAGTAGCCAGGGACTCACCATCGGGGAACTCGAAGCCAACTATTCGCTCTACTGCAAGGCGCTGCGGCTGCTGCTCAAGGAGGGCAAAACCGTGGCCGCCATTCAACGCACCGTGTGCTGGAGCCGCCTCGAGCAACTGCACATCTGCCTACCGAGCCGCTACAAAGCTCCCGACTACCTCTGTGTGGTGCTGAAGCGCGACCTGGGCTAATTCATTCGCCTGATTCGCCAGCACGCTCGCTGCGGCGCCGATGAAATCGATCTCCGATCCCTTTCTGCGCCGGCCCGTGCTCACCCTGGTGGTGAGCCTGCTGGTGCTGCTGGGTGGTTTGGTGAGCCTACCCGCCCTGCAGGTGGAAAACCTGCCGCCGATTGCGCCCGGGCGGGTGACGGTGCGGGCCAACTATCCAGGCGCCGGGCCGGAGGTGGTGGAACAGGGCGTGACCGCCCTGCTCGAGAAGCAATTCAACGGACTGGAGCGGCTCGACAGCATCCGCTCCACCAGCTCCGCCAACGGCAGCTCCATCACCCTGGGCTTTGAGGGCGGCGACCCCGAACTCAACCAGATCAACACCCAGAACGAAGCGGCAGTGGTGACCCGCCAACTGCCGGCGCAGGTGGCCCGCTTCGGGGTGCAGGTGCGGCGCAGCTCCGACGACCTGCTGATGGTGCTGAGCTTCAGTGCCGATCCGACCCTCTACAGCGACACCTTCCTGAGCGGCTGGCTTGACCAGGTGGTGAAGGAGCGGCTGCAGCGGGTGCCTTGGGTGGGGAACGTCACCCTCTCCGGCGGCAACAGCCTGGCCTTCCGCCTCTGGCTCGACCCGGCGCGACTGGAGGAGCGGGGCCTGACGATTGCCGAGGTGCGCACGGCCCTCCAGCAGCAGAACGTGCTGGCGGCCCTGGGCCAGACCGGAGAGGCACCAGCCCCGACCGGCCAGGAGATCACCCTGCCCCTACGGATGGAGGGACGCCTGCGCAGCACGGCGGAGTTTGAACAGCTGGTGGTGGCCCGCAGCGCCAACGGGGGGGTCACCCTGCTGCGCGATGTGGGCCGGGTGAGCCTGGGCAGCGAGACCTACGACACCATCGCCACCAACCTCCAGGGCAGGCCCACGGTGGCCGTGGTGATCTACCAGCGCGATGGCAGCAATGCGATTGCCGTCAGCGAGGCGGTGAATGCCGGCCTCGAGGAGCTGGCGCCCCAGTTTCCGCCGGGGGTGGATCAGCAGCTGATCGTGGATGAGGCCGACTTCGTGCGCGGCAGCATCCAGGGCACCCTCAACAGCCTGCGCGATGCAGTGGTGCTGGTGTTTGTGGTGCTGCTGCTCGGATTGGGCAACAGCCGGCTCGCCCTGATCACCGCCGCAGCGGTGCCCGTGGCCCTGATCGGCTCGCTGAGCGTGCTGAAACTGGCGGGCCAATCGCTCAACACCCTCACCTTGTTTGGTCTCGTGCTGGCCACAGGCCTGGTAGTCGACGACGCCATCGTGGTGAGTGAGGACATCGGCCGGCGGCTGGAGACCGGCAAGCCCCCGCTGCAGGCCGCCCGAGAAGCCATGGCCGAACTGGGCGGCGCCGTGGTGGCCACCTCACTGGTGCTGGTGGTGGTGTTCATCCCGGTGCTGGGGCTTGGCGGCAGCCTCGGCCGGCTCTATGCCCCGATCGCGATCACGATCAGCGGCGCCATCGCCTTCTCCACCCTCAACGCCCTCAGCTTCACCCCGGTGGCCGGCAGTCGGCTGCTGGGCCCGCAGCAACGGGAACCGGCCTGGTTGCTGCGCTGGATCGATCCACCCCGCCGCTGGTTCGAAAGCCTGGAAACCCCCTATGGCCGCTGGCTGAACTGGGCAATGGCACGCCGGCGCCTGGTGGTAGCCCTGCTGCTGGCGGGCCTGCTGCTCACCGGCGGCGCCCTGCAGGCCCTGCCCAAAGCCTTCATCCCCCAGGAAGACAACGGTCAGCTGCGGGGGGTCGTGATCCTGGCCGACGGCCTGGGGCTGCAGCAGACCCAGCGGGTGCTCGACCAGGTGCGCCAGGTGGTGGCCGCTGAGCCCCTGATCACCCGCGCCAATTTCTATGCAGGGCGCTCCTTCGGCGACAGCAGCCCCAACAAAGGCAGCTTCTTCGTGCGCCTGGCGCCAATCGCGCAACGCCGGGGCCCCGAGGCCTCGACACGGGCTGTAGCCAAGCGCCTCGATGGCCAGCTGCGCCGCCGCATCAGCAGTGCCGTGGTGCAACTCAGCGAGGCCCCGTCCGTGCGGGGCTTCAGCGCCGAAGGCGGCCTGGAGCTCGAACTGCTCGACAGCAGCAACGGCCAACTCAGCCTCTCGGATTTTGAGCAGCAGGCCCAGGCCTTCATCCGCGCCGCCCGAGCCACCAACCGCTTCGAGCGGGTGTCGACCCGCTTCAGCGCTGGAGCCCCCTTGGTGCAGCTGGTGCCCGACCGCCTGCAGATGGCCTCTCTCGGCGTGGATCTGAGCACCGTGGTCGACACCCTCGGGGCCAGCTTCGGCAGCGACTACGTCAACGACAGCTTCGAAAGCGATCAGGTGCGCAAGGTGATCGTGCAGCTCGATGGCCAGGCGCGGCGCAGTGCCGACGACGTGCTGGGCCTGCAGGTGAAAAACCGCGAGGGCCAGCTGATTCCCCTGGCCCAGCTGGTGCGCATCGAGCCGGGCAGCGGCCCCACCTCGATCAACCACACCCGGCTGGTGCGCTCGATCAGCATCCGCGCCCTGCCCCGGCCGGGGGTGAGCAGCGGCCAGGCCATGGCCACCCTGGAGCAGGTGCAGCGGCAACGCGGCGGCAGCACCGCGCTGGAATGGGCGGGCCTAGCCCGGGAAGAAGCGAAAGCGGGCGGCGGCAACGTGCGCGTGTTCGCCCTGGCGATCGTGGTGATGGTGCTGGTGCTGGCTGCCCTCTACGGCAACTTTGCCGATCCCTTCATCATCTTGGTCACGGTGCCCCTGGCCATGCTGGGGGCCATGGGTGGCCTGATGCTGCGCGGCCTGCCGCTCGACGTGTATGGCCAGATGGGACTGCTGGTGCTGGTGAGCCTGGCCGCCAAGAACGGCATCCTGATTGTGGAATTCGCCAACCAGCGCATGGCCGAAGGCCTCGATTTGGACACGGCGATCCGGGGTGCGGCCACCGCCCGCCTGCGGCCGATCCTGCTCACAGCCGTCTCCTCGCTGGCGGGCTTCCTGCCCCTGCTGCTGGCCAGCGGCTTCGGCTCCGGCAGCCGGGTGAGCATCGGCACAGTGGTGTTCTTCGGACTGCTGGTGGCCACCGTGCTGAGCCTGTTCGTGGTGCCAGTGATCTACCGGATGATCAAGGGCTGGGAGCAGGGCTGGCAAGGGGAGTAGGGGGCAGCTCACGCCAGAGAATCTGGCTGGCGTCATACAGATGGGCCGCATGGAACGGGCGCTCCAGGGTGGCGTCCACGCCGCTGAAGCTGATCAGCAAGGCGCCCTCTAGCCCCTGCAACGGCCGCTGCGGATCCAACCGGTGGACGAGGGTGAGCTGCTCCTGCAGGGGCAGGCCATCGGGGAGCTGCAGCGGCAACGGCTCGTACTCGGTGAGCCCCCCGGCACCGGCGTGCTTCCAGACAGCCTGAACCCTGACATCCAGGATCGTGTTGCGGCGCTTGCTGTTCAGGCCGATCAGCAGGGCCGGAGTACCCTCCACCGAGACAACCTGCACCGTCTCAGCGAAGCGGATGCAGTGGGGCATCCGCGAGAAACGGGCAAAGGAGAGGCCGGTGATCAGGGCCACCAGGATCAGCCCGGCCAGCGCTTCCAGGGTCATCACCACATGCACCCAGTGGCTGAGGGGGTAGATCACCCCGTAGCCGATCGTGGCCATGGTCTCCACGGAGAAGAAAAAAGCCTGAAGCGGCAGAGCCATGCCGCCGGACAGGCCCCCGATCCCCGTCGGGTCAAGCAGGTAAAGGGCCGCAAACAGCAGATGGATCAGCACATAGGCCGCGGTGACCAGCAGCAGAAACTGAGGCCAGCTGGCCTCAATCAGCAGCAGATAGGGCTCCCGCCAGTGGGCCAGCCAGCGCTCGGGAGAATTGGGCTCCGAGATGGGCACGGACCTGGGTTCAATCGAAACCGAGCAGGTCGAAGATCTCGCGATCCTTCAGCGATTCGGCCTCCAGGGGTTCGACATCGTCGAGCATCCGCTGAGCGAGGTTGAGATACTCCTGCTGGACCGCTTCCACTTCCGGTGTGCTTTCCATCTCGAAGATGGTGCACTTCTTCAGACGGGATTTGCGAATCGCATCCACAGTCTTGAAGTGGGCCATGGTGCGCAGGCCTGTGCGGGCATTGAACTTGTCGATTTCGTCGGTCTCCTCGGAGCGGTTAGCGATCACACCGCCAAGGCGCACCTTGTAATTCTTGGCCTTGGCATTGATGGCCTGCATGATCCGGTTCATCGCGAAGATGGAGTCGAAATCGTTGGCCGTCACGATCAGGCAGTAGTGGGCATGCTGCAGCGGCGCAGCAAAGCCGCCGCACACCACATCTCCCAACACATCAAAGATCACCACGTCGGTGTCTTCGAGCAGGTGATGCTCTTTGAGCAGTTTCACCGTCTGGCCGGTGACGTAACCGCCACAGCCCGTGCCTGCTGGTGGGCCGCCAGACTCCACACACATCACACCGTTGTAGCCCTCAAACACGAAGTCTTCGGGCCGCAATTCTTCAGTATGAAAATCAACGGTTTCAAGAATATCGATCACGGTGGGCACCATCTTCTTGGTGAGCGTGAAGGTGCTGTCGTGCTTGGGATCGCAACCGATCTGCAGCACCCGCTTGCCCAGCTTCGAGAAGGCCGCCGACAGGTTGGACGACGTGGTGGATTTGCCGATGCCGCCCTTGCCATACACGGCAAGGACCAGGGCTCCCTCTTCGATCGCCATCGAGGCGTCTTGATGCACCTGAACACTGCCCTCACCATCGGGGCGTGAGAGCTGGGGAGGCGTCAGGGTGGTTGTCATATAGGGGAAAGCGCCAGGTCAACCCCAACGCAAGGAACAGGCTTCAGCCATCCAAACGCTGGCGGGATGCCCACCGAGGGCCAGGCGCGCAAAGCGAAACATCCCAGCCAGATTCATGCGGATCCACACACATGCGCATGGGTGAAAGTACCTAAATCCGGGCAAGCCGCCCCCAGGCTGAGTTCACGGCAGAGATTGAGCCGGAGATTGCCTCGATTCGAAATGATTCAGGAGCTGAAGTGGGCCTTCGCTTCATAAAGAGCTTCGCTGTCGATCACCTCCAGCCCCCGGTCGCGGGCATAGGCCTCGGTGTTCTTGCGCACCTTGCCCCGCACAAAGAAGGGGATCTTGGCCAGCTCCGCCTCGCCATCGGGGCTCCACACCAGCTCACCATGGCCGGGAAGCGCGGTTGCAACCGGCGTCGCTGCGGGTTGGTCGCCGGCGGGTGCGGCCTCAGGCGGCCTCGCCGGCGCACTGGCCCCCTCCAGGTGGCTGAGGTGGCCATCCACGAATTCAAAGTCGTGGCGGAACATGCCGATCAGGTGCTCCTCCAACCCCATCATCAGCGGGTGCACCCAGGCATCAAAAATCACGTTGGCCCCCTCCCAGCCCATCTGCGGGGAATAGCGGGCCGGCACGTCCTGCACATGCAGCGGCGCGCTGATCACCGCGCAGGGGATGCCGAGGCGCTTGGCGCTGTGGCGCTCCATCTGGGTGCCGAGCACCAGCTCCGGCGCTGCCGCCGCCATGGCCGCCTCCACAGCGAGGTAGTCGTCGCTGATCAGGGCTTCGAGGCCCAGCTCGGCCGCTGCGGCCCGCAGCTCTCGGGCCTGCTCGCGGCTGTAGCTGCCCAAACCCACCACCTGGAAGCCCAGCTCCCGGCTGGCGATCCGGGCCGCCGCGATGGCGTGGGTGGCATCGCCAAAGATGAACACCCGCTTGCCGGTGAGATAGGTGGAATCCACCGAGCGCGAATACCAGGGCAGGCGCGAGCGCCGTTCGGCGGCGCAGGTGCCATCGGCTCCAGGCTGCAGCGCGGCAGGCAGCTCCAGGCCCAGCAGCTGGTGCAACTCCCGCAGGAAACTGGCGGTGGCGCCGATGCCGATCGGCACGGTGCGCACCGTGGCCATGCCGAAGCTGCGCTCCAGCCAGCTGCACACCGAACCCGCCACCTCGGGATAAAGGCAGACGTTGGCGTCGGCCGTGGGGATGCGCTGCAGATCGGCGGGGCGGGCGCCCAGGGGCGCCACCAAGGCCACCTCGATGCCGTACTCCGCCAGCAGGGCCGTGATCTCGCGCACGTCGTCACGACAGCGAAAACCGAGCAGCGACGGCCCCAGCAGATTCACCCGCGGCCGCCGGCCTTCCTCACGCCAGCGCTGGGGCGAGGGCTTGGCAAAGCCAGGAGGGGGCAGCTGGGCCTTCAGCAGGCCCCGCACCAGTTGATAGAAGGTTTCGGCGGCCCCCCAGTTCTCTTTTTTGGAATAGGCGGGCAGCTCGAGATTCACCACCGGAATGCCGCCCAGGTCCATGCCGCCTGCCAGAGCGCCTGGTTGGTCTTGGATCAGCTCGGCGGTGCAGCTCTCGCCCACCAGCAGGGCCTCCGGCTGGAAGCGCGCCACCGCTTCGCTGATCGAGCGCTTCACCAACTCGGCGGTGTCGCCGCCCAGGTCGCGGGCCTGGAAGGTGGTGTAGGTGACAGGCGGGCGCTTGTCGCGCCGCTCGATCATCGTGAACAGCAGGTCGGCGTAGGTGTCGCCCTGGGGGGCATGCAACACGTAGTGCACTCCCTCCATCGATGTGGCGATGCGCATGGCGCCCACATGGGGCGGGCCTTCGTAGGTCCAGAGGGTGAGTTCCATGGGAGGGAAGAACAGGAGGGGGCGGCGGCGGCGGCGGGATGCAGCCGGCGCTCAGGCAAACGACAGGGCGGCGCGACGGCGCAGGGAACGGGCAAACAGCTCGGCCAGATCCCCGGCCTGGTCGCAGCCGTGAATGGGGCTGAACACCAGCTCGATCGACCACTTGGTGGCAATCCCTTCGGCCTCCAGGGGGTTGGCCAGGCCAAGGCCGCACACCACCAGGTCGGGCCGCGCCGCACGCACCCGCTCCAGCTGGCGCTCCACGTCCTGGCCTTCACTGATGCGGGTGCCCTCCGGCAGCAAGGCCAGCTCGGCATCCAGCAGCTGGCGATCCAGGTAGGGCGTGCCCACCTCCACCAGCTCCATGCCGCATTCGCGCTGCAGGAAGCGCGCCAACGAGAGCTCCAGCTGGGAATCGGGCAGCAGGAAGAGGCGTTTACCCGCCAACAGCTCCCGGTGGGGAGCGATCGCCCGGCGGCCCCGCTCCACAAGCGGATCCAACACGGCGGCCACCTGGGCCGGCGCCACACCGAAGGCCTCCGCGCCCGCCGCCATCCAGGCCCGGCTGCCCTCCACCCCGAAGGGATAGGGGGCCGCCAACAGCCGCGCCCCGCGGTTCACCAGGGCGCGCGCCGTATCCGAGAGAAACGGCTGGGCCAACAGCACCCGGGTGCCCGGGCCGATCGGGGGCAACTCGGTGGAGCGCCGCGGCGGCAGGCTCGTGACCACCGGAATCCCCAGGCGGCCAAACAGCTGCACCAGCCGGTCTTCCACCGCATCGGCCAGGGTGCCCACAATCAGCAGCTGATCGACATCGCTGCTGGGCATCAGCGGCACCATCGCCAACAGGGCCTTGTCTTCCCCTTGGGTGAAGGTGGTTTCGATGCCGCTGCCGCTGTAATTGAGCACCTTCACCCGACCGGCCAGCTGGGTGTTGAGCCGCTCGGCAGCCTTGGCCAGATCGAGCTTGATCACCTCGCTGGGGCAACTGCCCACCAGAAACAGGGTGCGAATCTCCGGGCGCCGCACCAGTAGATCCGTCACGAGACGGTCGAGCTCCTCATTGGCATCGGCCAGGCCGGCCAGATCCCGCTCCCCAAGAATCGCGGTGCCAAAGCGGGGTTCGGCAAAGATCATCACGCCGGCGGCGCTCTGAATCAGGTGAGCGCAGGTGCGGGAGCCCACCACCAGAAAAAAAGCATCCGGCATGCGCCGATGCAGCCACACAATCGAGGTGAGGCCGCAGAACACCTCCCGCTGACCGCTCTCTTTGAGCAGGGCAGGATGCCGATCATCAACAACCGAAGATGCGCCCATCCAGGCGTGCTGCGGAAAGAACCTTTCAGGGTTAACGGAGACGTCCGCCGTTCGGTGGACAACGTCACCAAATGTTCGGGATCAACCAGACGGCAACAGGACACTGCCCGTACCCTGAGCCGAGTGATCTGGAGCACCGGGTCCAGATCCCATGCCCAAGCGTCCCTGGCTTTACGCCACCCAAAGACCACCCTCCTCGCGCAACCGCAAACCCTGGCGGGCGCCCCTTGCCCTGGCTCTGCTGGTCAATGCTGGCGCCATCGGCTATCGCCTCAGCGAAGGCTGGGACTGGGGGGACAGCTACTGGATGGTGCTGATCACCCTCAGCACCCTGGGCTTCAGTGATGGCCACACCCAGATCCTCAGCGCCAACGGGCGCCTGGTTACCACCCTGCTCATCCTGGGCGGCCTGGTGGTGGTGCAGATCAGCATCCAGGGCGTGTTGGGGCTGTCTGAATCCGGGTACTTCCGGCGCCTGCGCGAGCGCCGTTTCCGCCGCTGGCTGCACACCATGCACAACCATGTGATCCTCTGCGGCTACGGCCGCATCGGCCACGAGATCGCCGAACAGCTCACCCGGGAGAACGTTCCCATGCTGGTGGTGGAGATGGACGCCGAGCGGCGGGAAGCCGCCGAAGAGCGTGGGCTTCCGGTGCTGATGGCCGACGCCACCTTGGACGAAACGCTGTTGGAGGCAGGCATCCACCGCTGCCGGGCGCTGGTGGCAGCCCTGCCCAACAACGCCTCCAACCTCTACGTGGTGCTCAGCGCCCGCGGCATCGCGCCCAACTGCCGCCTGATCGCCCGCTCCGACAGTGAAGAAGCTGAGCGCAAGCTGCGCCTCGCCGGCGCCGACCAGGTGGTCAGCCCTTTTGTGAGTGGTGGCCGCACCATGGCCGCCAAGGCCCTGCGCCCCCTGGCCGTGAGCTTCATGGATCTGCTGGCGGGCTCAGGCTGCGAGGTGGAGGAGTTTCTGCTCAGCAGTGATGCTGCTGACCTGGGGCCCCTCAATGGGGCCTCCCTGGCCGACCTCCAACTCGGTGCCCGCACCGGCGCCCTTGTGCTGGCGATCGTCCCCCCCCGACGCAGCGAGGATGGGGCCACCCGCCAATACCGCGGGGCGACTTACAGCCCCGAAGAACCCGAGCTGATCGCCAACCCCAGCAGTGACACCCGCCTGGCACCGGGCCAGACGCTGGTGGTGTTGGGCAGTCAGCCTCAACTCGAGGCCTTCGGCCGGCTACTGGGCCCCGCCCTCAAAAGCGTGGACGTGATGACCAACTAACGGCCGGTTGGCTTGTCAGGCCCGTTGGGCGCGGCTCCAGGACGCCGGGGAAAAGACATGCCCCTGCTCCAGGGCAATCGCCACAACGGCATCAACACTGCCGGCCGCGTCGACCCGGGCCTTGAGGGCCGCATCGGCGTCCACCTTGACCATGAAGGCGGTGAGCTGAGCTTTCGACATGGCAGGGCAGGGCGTGGAGCCCTACATGCCTAGCCAAGATTCGAGGATTCGGTGGCCTGGCCTCGAACGCTGTAGGATTGTTGATGATTCAAAGATTTCTCTCTAGCGAGCTGACCACTTTCTGTTGGGCCGTCGAAGGATCGATTCATAGTTTCTGAGTTCATGACCATTTACGTCGGCAATCTTTCCTTCGATGCAGAAGCGGAAGATGTCCAGCACCTGTTCAGCCAATACGGACAGGTGAGCAAGTGCAGCCTTCCCCTCGACCGCGACACCGGCCGCAAGCGCGGTTTCGCCTTCGTCGAGATGGCCAACGAGGCTGAGGAAACCAAGGCCATCGACGATCTTCAGGACGTCGAGTGGATGGGTCGCGCCATCCGCGTCAACAAGGCCGAGCCCCGCGGCAGTGGCGGTGGTGGTGGTGGCGGTCGCCGCGATTTCGGCGGCGGCGGCGGCGGCGGCTATGGCGGTGGTGGTGGTGGTGGTGGCGGCGGCTACGGCGGTGGCGGCGGCGGCCGTTACTGAGCTTCAGCTCACCTATTCAGCTCACCTTTTTTGCAGGATTCGGGTTTCGTCCGGATCCCAACGCTGATATCCCAACCGCTCCCCAGGGGGCGGTTTTTTGATGCTGAGCCTGGAAGCTTCCTAGCCTTGGAGCATGGCTACCCACCCCCCTCTGGTGCTGGTGCACGGGCTGTGGGATAGCCCCAGGCTGTTCCATCGCCTCCAGCAGACCCTGGGCGATCGGCGGACGCCCCTGCTCATCCCCCACCTGCCCCATGGGCTCGGCAGTACACCGATCCCCCAACTGGCCAGCCAGCTCGGCAGCCACATCGAAGCCGCCTTCGGCCCCGACACCCCCATCGACCTGCTGGGCTTCTCGATGGGTGGGGTCATCGGTCGCACCTGGATCCAGCTGCTGGGCGGCCATCGCCGCACCCGTCGCTTCATCAGCGTGGGCAGTCCGCAGCGGGGCACGCTCACGGCCCAGCCCTGGCCCCGCTGGCTGCTGGCCAGCATCGCCGACATGAAGTGGGGCAGCCCATTGCTGAGCCAACTCAACCAAAACCTCGACGGCCTCCGTGACGTGGAGTGCCACAGCTACTACTGCAGCCGTGACCTGATGGTGCTGCCGGGCTGGCGAGCCGTTCTGCCGGTTGGGCCGCGCGAGGCGTTACCTGTGCGCACCCACCAGCAGCTGATGCGCCATCCGGCGGCCCTGGAGCCCCTGGTGGCCGAGCTGCTGCGCCCATGAGCGAGCCTCCCTGAATGCCATGCCCTCCCCCGATCTCCTGGCCATTTCCCTGCTGGTGCGCTGGCTGCTGGGCTGGTTTCTGTGCCTGCGCATGCCGGCCCTACCCGAATTCACGCCCATAGGGCAGCCCCGGGTGTCGGTTCTGATCCCCGCTCGCAATGAGGCACTCACCCTGCCCCAGCTGCTGGCAGCCCTAGCCGCCCAAAGCCTGCACCCCCTCGAGGTGATCGTCATTGACGACCACTCCAGCGACGACACCGCCGCCATCGCCCACGCCGCCATCGCCCACGCCGCCGGCGTCACGGTGCTGGCTTCGGCACCGCTGCCGCAAGGCTGGTGCAGCAAAACCTGGGCCTTGCAACAGGGGGCCAACCGCAGCCAGGGAGATCTGTTGGTGTTCCTCGATGCCGACACCGAGCCCCGCCCCACGTTTCTGGCCCAGCTGGTGGCCAACCACCAGCAGTACGGCGGGTTGGTGTCGGTGCAGCCGTTTCACCGCACTGAACAGCCCTACGAGCAACTGTCGGTGCTGTTCAACCTGGTGGGGCTGATGGCGGTGCCCCTGGGGCCGCGGGTGGGGGTGGCCTTCGGGCCAGCAATGGTGACCAGCCGCAGCGATTATGGGCGCATCGGCGGCCATGCCTCGGCGGCCGGGAAAGTGGTGGAGGACTGGTTCCTCGCCCATCGTTACGAGGCCGCCGGCTTGCCGGTGAGCGCGTTTCTCGGCCACGGCAGCCTGGCTTACCGCATGTATCCGGGCGGCCTGAGCGACATGGTGGTGGGCTTCGACAAGAACTTCGCCACCGCAGCCGGCGAGGTGCGCTGGCCCTGGATGGTCGGGGTGCTCCTGTGGCTCTCAGGGCTGTTCTGGGCCGCCTGGTGCCTGCCTGCTGCCGTCCTGCACTGGCCCATGGTGGGCGATCCCGCCCTGGCCCCCAACCTGCTGGTCTACGTCGGTTATGCCCTGCAGCTGCTGGTGATCACCCGACGCCTTGGCACCTTTGGCTGGATCAACCTGGTGTTCCCCGTGCCGGTGCTGTTTTTCCTCGGGGTGTTCCTGCTGGCGATTCTCAACCTGGAGCGAGGCTCAATCAACTGGAAGGGGCGCCAAGTCCCCACCCGCTAAGCGATCGTTCTGTGGCACCTCGCTCGCAATGTCGCGAAAACCCTGAAGGCCGTCGCGATTCCAGCGAAAGGGACTCAGAATTGCCTCATGGATGATCCCATCGCTTCGGGTCGTTATCGCGTTCGCGCTGTCGTCGAGCGCGAGCAGAGTGTGCCGCTGCAGGTGCAGGCGGCCCGTTTCAACACCCGCGATGACGCCGACACCTTTGCCCACCTGGCGGCCAACGACCACCTCCAGAGCATGGTGGTCGAGAAGCTGGCCCCAGGCGGCTGCTGGCTGCAGCTGAGCCTGGTGGCCGGAGCCATCTGACTCAGTCAGCGGCGCGGGCCAGTAGGGCACGTTGACTCGGCACGCGCAGATCCCAGGCCCAACCACAACGCTCCAGCAGGCGAATGAAGCGGTAGGTGGGATCGATCAGCAGCCGTGGGCGACCAGCGTGCAGGGTGATGCCCTGGCGCACTGACGCCTGGAAGGCATGGTGGAGATTGTGCCAACCCTCACCGAGCGTGATCAGCGCCACAAAGCCGTTGTTGCGGCTGGCATCACCGGTGGCAAAGGGCTGATCCCCGAGCAGGTGGGCCAGGGAATTGACACTGGCCACACCGTGGAACAGCACCGTGGTGCTGAGGCAGAAGGCTGCCAGCCAAGGCAGACCCCCCAGTTGCCAGGACAGGCCAGCCAACAACAGTGCCGGCACGAAATGGAGCCGATCGATCAGTCGCAGCACTGGATCCGCCTCCACGTCGGCCGGCAGGCTGGCCGGAAAGAAGCTGGAGCTCAGCAACCACCCCACCTGGGAGCGCCACAGGCCTCGCCATCCCGCCGAGGGCGCCAGGGGGGTGTGGGGATCGGCGGCCGTATCGACGTGGCGGTGGTGCTCCTGGTGATGGGCCTTCCACCAGCTCGGCCCCATCTGACCAGCCGAGGCCGCCACCGCGGCCCCGATCCAGACCACCGGTCGGGCGGCGCGATAGCTGGCATGGGTGATCAGGCGGTGGTAAATCGCCGTGGTGGCGAGCATGCGCACCAGGTAAAGACCCAAGCCCCAGAGGGCTGCCCCGACGCTGAGCCCGGTCCAGAGGAGCAGCAGGCAGCCGAAGTGACTGGCAATGATCAGAACAGGGCCGAAGGCGTATAGAACGCGACCTAGACGGGGAACCAAGCCCTCTCCTGACCAATCGCAAAGCCTAGGAGGCAGAACGCTGCAGCCTGCGGCACCGGATCTTGCTCAGCGCAGGTTGCGCTCAGGATCGGGGCCGCCAGGATCGCGACGCAGGGCCACGATCTCTGGCACAAAGATGAAGGTGAGCGGATCGAGGCATTCGGCCTGACCATCGATGGCGCTCACCCCCCCGGCCACAAAGTCGATCAAGCGCTGGGCCTCGCTGCGCTCCATCGCCCCGGCATGCACCACCACGGTCTTGCGCTCGCGCACGTGGTGCACGATCCACTGCGCCTCCTCAAAGCGGGTGGGGTGGAACACCACCACCTCGGGCAACCAATCGCCAAATGGGCTCTGCATCCCTGGGGCAACCCCGATGGCGCTGTGCCCTCAACGTATGGCCCTAACCCGGGCTCTGCAAGGAGCGCCCCCGCCAGGTCCAGCCCCGGCCGCTGAGGGTCTTGATCACTGACACCGGAGCGATGGCGCCGATCACCAGCCCGCCCAAGCCGGCCAGCCACCACCAGTCGAGCGGGGTCGCGAAGCGACGGCAGCTCCACAGCCGGATCGCCAGCTGCAGGGCAATGCCCAGCAACGCCAGCACCAGCGGCAGGAGCGCCAGTGGAGCAGGGCCCTGCCAGACCAGCCACAGGGCTGGGGGCAGCAGCAGCCAGGGAATGGCGTAAAGCTGCACCACAACGGCGCCGGCCCCCAGCGCCTTGAGCACGTCGCGGTCGAGGCCCAGCAGCCAGTTTTTGGTCCAGCCCTCCCACAGACTGGCGAAATCCCCGTACATCCGCAGGGTCAGCCAATCGAGGCCCAGCAGGTAGCGCAGCCGGAACCCCTGACCCTTGATCGCCCGCGCCAGGGCAAGGTCTTCCACCACCTCGCCAGCCACGGCGGCATGGCCACCCACGGCGCGGTAAGCCTGGGTGCAGAAGAGCAGAAACGGCCCCGCCGCAAAAGCCAGGGGATCGGCGGGATCGTTGGCCCGCGCGATCGGGAAGCCCAGGCCCAGCAGGCTGGCGATGATCGGCTGCACCAGCCACTCCGCCAAGCAACCGCAGCGCAGGCGCGGCGCCAGGGTGAGCAGGTCGGCCCCATGGGCCTGCGCATCCGCCAGGGCAGCCCGCAGGGCCCCGGGCTCCACCCGCACGTCGGCATCGATGAACACCATCCAATCGCTGTCGAGCTGCTCACTGGCACGGTGACAGGCCCAGTTTTTGCCCACCCAGCGCTCACCGGCCGGCCGGGCGCCGGCCTGCAGCAGGACAAAGCCGGGATTTCCCGCCGCCGCGGCCCGGGCCAGCTCAGCGGTGGCATCGCTGGAGTCGTCATCCACCACCAGCAACGACCAGCGCGGGCATGGGTCCTCACTGGCGAGGATCGCCGTGACGCAGTCGCCGATGTTGTCGGCCTCGTTGTAGGCCGGCACCACCACGGTGCAGGAGGTGGGCTTTTGGCCAGACAGGGGGGCTTCCAAGCCGCCAGCGCCGGCAGGAGCCGCTTGCAGCACCGGCGCCGTGCGGAAGGTGCGCTCCAACAACGCCAGCATCACCCCCAGCCCCAGGCACGACACCAGGGCCAGAGCACTCAAGAGGCCACTCACGAGGTCAGGGGCAGCGATGGTGCAGCAGCCGATCGGCGGCCGCACGACGGCAGACCCGGCGGAAGGGGGCCAGGCCAATACCAAACAACTCCTCAAACAGCCGGTTGGCCGCCATCACCGAAGCCAGACCGCAGCGATGCACCTGCTGTTGGAGGGTGGATTGGGGATGTTCGGCAATGCCCTCAAACAGGCGGCTGAGGCGAAAGTGCTGCAACGCCTGAAACGGTGTCTTGCCTCGGCAGTGGTCAAAACAGAGATCAAGCCACTCGGCACTCACCCCGATCGAGCTGGCCATCACCTCGAGTTCGATGTTTTCAGAAAAGTGATGGGCGAAATAGCGGGCTGCCTGGTTGACCACATCCAGCTGCTGCGCGGGAGCCACAGGCAATTGCCGCCACCGCCGGGGCAGAGCATGCCGGTCGGAACAGGCAGCAGTGGGTGGGGGAACCGGCCGCATGGCACTCCAAGACGCAAAGGACGTCTCTGCTCCAACTGATAACCCCCCCGGACCAGACGCGGCAATCACATCGGTCACCGTCCGGGGGAACTGTCGCAACGCTGCATCAATTGAAATGAAACAGCCGTCTGAAATGAAACAGCCGTCGCCATCAAACAGCCCCGCTCAAGTGAAGGCCAACAGCTCATGGGCCAGCAGCTCACCGCTGCGCAGGGCCCCTTCGATGCGCCCAAAACCGACACCGGCGATGAAGTCGCCGCAGAAGCCCACCCGGCTGCGGGGGCAGAACATCAGCTCTGAGGGCAGCCCCGGCGCCAGGGGGAAGGCGGCACCCCAGCGCATCAGCTGGCGGTCGGTTTGGCCCAAATCAAGCCGAGGCAACCAGAGGCCCATCACCTGCTCCAAGGCGGTGGTGAGGGCCGCCACCACGATGTCTTCGCGGCCTTCATCCGGGGGCAACTTCAGCATGCGGGCCACGGCGGAATGGGTGCCGTACACATCAAGGTGGTCGGCGGCAAAGGCATGGGTGGAATGGGCCACCACGGCACAGCGTCCGTCAGCCAGGGGCTGAACGGTGATCCGCTGCAGCCCCCAGTGCTGCTGGGCCGCCGCGTCCAAATGGAGCAGGCCGAAAGGCAAAGCCCGCCAGGGGCCTGCTGCCACGGCATCCAACATCACCAGCAGGTTGCTGCGGGCCTCGGTGCGGATGCCGGCGATCAAGGTGAGGGCGTGGTCGAGCTGCAGATCCGCCAGCGGGGCCACCGCCTGCTTCAGGGGCACGTCATCCCAGCCGAAGATCATGCGGCTGCGGGGGTGGGCCAGCAAGGTGCTGCTCAGCACCAGCCAGTGGGCCTGGCCCAGCAGCTCCCGCTCGCGGCCCCACAACTGCCAGACACCGTCCTCGATGCTGAGGTGGCGCACGAGGGTGCCGTAGTGGGCATCGACGTTCTCACCGGCGAGGTGGAGCAAACCCTGGCCCAGATGATCCATGCCACCGGCCCCCCGGTAGAGCTGTCCCAGCCCCAGGGCATCGGCCTGACCCAACTTGAGGGTTGATTCCCCCTGCAACTGGGCGATCACCCCCGACCAGGGCTCAAGCCAACCGCCGGCCAGCAGGGGCTGGAGCAACAGCGGATCGGTCTCTCCAGTGATGTTGAGCAGCGGCGCACCGTGGTCGATGCGCAGCGCGGCATCGTGGCGGGAACGACGGGTGCTGGCCCGCCCGCCGGGCCCGCGACCGGTCTCCCAGAGGCTCACTGAGCCGCGATGGCCCAGCCGCCGCAGCTGGGCCACAAACGCGCAGCCCGCAACCCCGGCACCGATGACAGCAATGGATTCAGGGCCCGATCGGGGCATCGACACCAACGAAGCCTGCGTTGCCTTCAGGATGACAGCGATCCCCAAGACTGCAGCCGATGGCTGACCACCCGGCGTCTCTGCAAACGGCATCTGTGCAACTGGCATCAGAGCAACCGGTGCTGGTGTTTGACGGCGGCTGCCCCTTCTGCCGCCACTTCGCCGAACTGAGCGAACTGCGCAGTGGCATCGCGGGGCTGACGATCCGGGATGGGCGCAGCGACCACGCTCTGCGCCGGCAACTGCGTCAGCAGGGCTGGGACCTGAGCCAGGGAGCGGTGGTGCTCGCTGAAGGGCGGGTGCTGCACGGCGCTGAAGCGATTCAGTGGATCTGCAGCCGGCTGCACCCCAGCACCTCCCTGCTCCAGCTGCTGGGTCCCCTGCTGGCAACGCCGCAGCGGGCCCGCCGCACCTATCCACTGCTGCTGCTGGCGCGGCGGTTGGCCCTCGCTATCAAGGGCCTACCGCTCGACCCCGACCAAGCCGTTGGCGCCGGTCGCAACAAGTAGCGTTCTCTACAAAGGGAGTGGTTGTGGCCCGTTTTCTGGTGATGCTCAAACCCAGCCCTGCCATGGCGCCAGAGGCGATGCTTGGGGCCCTCCATCCGGTGCTTGAGGCCCTGAATGCCGAGATCGAGCACCGCACCCCGGCCCACCTCAGCGCCATGATCCGCGGAGGCGGCGAAAGCCAGCGAATGCAGCTGTTTGCCGATGTGCAATCGAAAGCCGACGGCAAGGAGCTGGAGCTGGTGCTGCTCAGCCGCGAAGCGATGGGCGCCACCGCTCCCCACACCCGCAAGGTGTTTGAGCGGCTGCTGGAGCTGCTTCAGCAGCACGCTCAGGCCATGCCCCTCAGCTTCCGCTCCGACCAAAACGGACCCCTTCCCCACGCCTCCGGCGTCAGCGGCTGAGCACATACAGCGGTTTCACAAGCCCGCCGCTAAAGGAAGGCTTAAGATTTAGGCAATTGGTTTAGGGACCAGTCCGTGAACGACAACCATCCCGTGTTGCTCTCTCTCGACGCTGAACTCAACAGCCTGCGCAGCGCCTACTCCGAGCAGCCCAACGAGCAGACCCGCTACCAGCTCGTGCGCCTCGAACAACTGATCCACCAGTGGGCTCCCGGGCACGGCAGCGTCGGCTGATTGCTCTCAGGGATTGCACCACGGGCCATGACCCGGATCAGCGGCCGAGAGTCCATCGCGGCGGGGCCGCGCCATCTGATGCGCTTCGTCTGATGGCCCCAGGCGACGCAGCCCCAGATGTCTGCAGCGGTTAGCTCTGTGGCCGTGCCGCACGAGCGACAGGGAAGGCGAGGCCTAAGGGTGCCATGACTCCGCGCCAACGCCACACCTGCGCTCCGAATCGAGCGCATGCGGGGGGGGGTGTCAGGGGCACAGGGTCAGGCTGGCTGCTCTGACTGGAGACTTCCGCCCTCGCCAGGCTCGCTGGGAATCACAATCCGCAGCAGGATCGGCGCCAAGAAAGTGGTGCCAATCACCATCAGCAGGATGGCGGCCTCCAGGGCGGGGGTGAGGATGCCGGCCTGGCTGCCAAGGCCCAGAAAAATCAAGCCCACTTCGCCGCGGGGCATCATGCCCAGCCCCACCACCAGGCGGTTGGTGGGTTCCGTGCTGAGGTAGCTCCAGCCGGCGGCCACCTTGCCGGCCATGGCCACCACCAGCAGGAACGCGGCCACGATCAGGCCCTCCCGATTGGCCGGATCGAAGGGGTTGAGCACCGAAAGATCCAGGCCGGTGCCAATCAGCACAAAAACACGGTGGCAAACAGGGCCACCAGGGGCTTCACCGCCGCATCGATGTCGTGGGTGTGCTTCGAGGCGCTCAGGATCAAGCCAGCGGCGAAGGCCCCCAGGGCCGCCTCCAAGCCAATGGCCTGGGCGGCAAAGCAGCACACGGTGAGCACCAAAAAGCTGGCCACGGCCACATCGCCGGGCGCCTTGAGCTGATCCACCACCCAGTCGAAGGCGGGTGCGGCCTTACGGCTCAGCACCAGGGCCACCGCCACAAATGCCACCGCCGCCAGACACAACTTCAACACCGGGCCCAGGCTGAAGGCGCCACCGCCCACGATCGCCACCACCACCGCCAGGATCACGATGCCGATGATGTCGTCGAGCACAGCGGCACCGATCACGATCTGGCCCTCGCGCCTCTTGAGCCACTTCAACTCGCCAAACACGCTGGCGGTGATGCCGATCGAGGTGGCCGTCATGGCGGCACCAGCAAACACCGCTGGAATCAGCGGCACATGAAAGAGGAAATAGAGGCCAGCCGTACCCAGGGCAAAGGGCAGCACCACACCAGCCACAGCCACCGTGGTGGCCTGAACGCCCACAGCCACCAGCTCATCGAGCTCGCTCTCCAAGCCCGTGAGAAACAACAGAGCAAACAGCCCCAGCTGTGACACCGCCTGCAGGTTGGGGAAGGTTTCGCTGTAGACCTCGCGCGCCGCCTCAGGACTGATCTGAGCCAGGGAGGCCAGCAGGCCGGCAACTCCGGCACTGAGCTGGGCCTGGGTTTCTGGCGGCACGATCAGATGCAGGCCCGAGATCCCGATCAACACCCCAGCCACCAACTCCCCAAGGATGGTGGGCAGCTGCAGCCGCACCATCACTTCGGCGATGGCCCGAGCGGCGATGAAGATCACCACAAAGCGACCCACCTGAATCAGGGTTTCCGCCACTTCAAGCTGGTGGGAACTGAACTCCAGCAACACCGGAGAGATCGACAACATCTGTCCCGCGTCAAGCCCCTTGGCCGATTGGCGTCAATCAAGTTGGCCGGTTAGGGGAACTGATCGCCCCCCGGTTGTCGCCGGCGACAACCGGGGGGCGATGACGCTGGAGGCGACACGAAAACTGAGCTACCCATCAGTCCGAGCCATTGCCAGCACTAAGTTCCTCTGATCGGCACCAGGCGACAACCACGTTGGCCGGTTAGTCGCCGAGACCTCCGCTGAACCTTGCCCTGGACGACAATCTCCCGGGCTGTTCTCCGCTTCTCTACGGCTGCTGTGGCTGTTGGCTGCCGCTGCGCCGGCTTGCCTGGGCGCGGCGGTGGCTGTCGCCGCTGATCTCGATGATGTGGCAGTGGTGCACCAGCCGGTCCACCGCCGCCACGGTCATTGAGCTGCTTGGGAAGATCTCATCCCAGGCGGTGAACGGCTGATTGGCGGTGATCAGCAGCGATCGGCGCTCGTAGCGGTGGCAGATCAGCTCAAACAGCACGCTGCTCTCCTGTTCATCCCGCCGCACATAGCCGATGTCATCGATCAGCAGCAGCGGGTAGCGATCCAGCCGCTCCAGCGCTGCCGGCAGGTTGTACTCGGCGCGGGCCTTCTGCAGCTCCTGCACCAGGCTCGTGGCGGGATAGAAGCGGCAGGCCTGATCCAGACCGATCTGCGCCAGGGCGATGCCGACCGCCAGGTGTGTCTTGCCCACACCGCTGGGGCCGAACAGCAGCACGTTCTCGCCCCGCTGTAGCCACTCGCTCTGGCGGCTCAAGGCCTCCAGTTCCTGCCACCGGTGGGTCTCGATCCGGCCGCCATGGTCGTAGTCCGCCAGCGCTTTGCTCCAGGGCAGATGGGCCGCGCGCAGCAGCCGGTGCTGGCGGGCCTGCTGGCGTTGCTCCACCTCCTGCTCGCACAGGGCATAGAGAAACTGACTGTGGCTCCAGCCCTCGCCCTCAGCCTGCGAGGCGATGCTCTGCCAGTGGCAGCGGATCCATGCCAACCGCAGCTGTCGCAACAGGATCGGCAGGGCGGCTTCCGCCGCCTGGGGCCGCGGAATGGAGGGCAAGGAGGTCGTCATAGCTCTGCAGCGTGTGTTGGGAAATGCGTTGTGGCGGGTGGGGGCGATGGGGCGGCAGCCGGAAGCGTTGCTGCAGCGCCGCCAGCGACAGCCCCTGCCGTTGGTGGGCCTTCTCGAGCCAGGCGAGCACTGGCTCGTAGCCGGCCACTCGGCAGCCGACATACAGCGCCTCGACCATCAGCCGAGCGGCGGCGTCGCGATCACCGCTATTGCGCAGCTGCTTGTTGTTGGCTGCTCAGCGCCGCAATATTTCGCAGGCCTCTCCATCACCATTGCCATCCAGGTAGGTATGCCCCTGGTGCAGCAGCTCCTGGCCGCGGTCATAGAAGCTGATTTCGCCGCAGCGATAGCGGCGCCCGCCGGGAGTGGTGCCATCAGGGATGGCGGCTGAACGGCGTCCGCGGCGGAAGTTCCAGGGGCGGGTGATGCCACCGGGCACCTGCCAGATGCCATAGCGGCGCCGACTCGCCCGGTGCTCGGCATCCAGGTACTCCTTGGCATCGCAGCCGCTCAGATACTGGCGGTAAGCAAAGGCCTGGCCGTCTTCCACCAGCACTAGGTTGATGTTGGTGTCACTGATCACTTCGGTCACAGAACGGCCGTAGCGATCGGTGGTTTTGACTTCGAGGGAGACCTCTCGGCCGCGGCGGAGCGGCTGGAGATCAGCGCCATGTCGGTGATGCGGGATCAGAAGAAGGCCATCGCCGCGCTGCGCCAGCAGCTCGAGGGCGGCCACTAGCCGCTGCCGCCTTCGTCGTAGGTTAATTCCACCATCGGATCCTCCTTGGGCGTCTCGGCCGCAAGGCTGAGCACTTTGGCTCCGGTCTCGGGGCTGATCAGATCGCGCCAGCAGCGCGAGCCCATTGCTGGGAGGGGTGTCGTGGTGTCAGTCATGGTTCTGGGGCTCACCATCACCCGGTAGCCGGCTGGGCGGTGCGCAGCTCCCCGTCCGATCTGGGCTGGTGCTCGCTCTGCTGGTCGCCCCATCACAGGCAGTTTGCGGCGGTGAGCAACAGCGGCTCTGAGGCAGTCGGGGCTGGTCATGATCCGGTTGCCGGTGCCGCTGCTACTCACTGCCATCAGCAGTGTCCTGCCCGCCAGGCTGCTGTCCTGCGTGCGTGCCCGTGATGCCAGGTCCGCTCCACTCCCCGCTGTAAAGCCGGCAAGCACTCCAGCGCCTTCTCTGGGTCGCTCCATCACTGGGGCCGTTCAGCACCACCTGCGAGATCGGGTGCGGCTGGTGTCTGCGATGCAGCGAACGTTCACGACTCGCTCAGCAGACTCAGCGCCTGCATCACTTGGAGGCGGATGCCCCCCAGCCGGGTCCAGGCCCGCACCGCATCCGCTCTGCTCCGGTAGGGGCGCCAGTCGTCCTCAGCGATGCGGCGCTGGAAATGGGCCGCAACACGCCGCACAACGGCGACATCGCTGGGTCTTGCCAATCGCAGCGTTGTTCCCTCGATCACCACTTCAGCAGGCATGGTGTTGAGGAGAGATCAGGAACTGGCCAGGCTCATTCTCAGTCCTTCCGAGCCCCTCTCAAGCAAGGATAGGGAAACAGCCCTTCAGCCCGTTCACCAGAATCTGCACCGCCACCGCAGTGATCAAGAGACCCATCAAGCGCTGCAACACCCGTTCGCGGGTCTGACCAAGCCAGCCCCGCAGCCGCGGCGTGAGCTGCAGGAATAGGTAGAGCCCCATAGCCATGGCGCAGATCACCAGGCTCACCAGCAGTCGCCCGGTCCAGGCGTCGGGAGCTTCCGCAACCACCAGTGAGATCGTGCCGGGACCTGCCATCAACGGCACCCCGATCGGCACAATCGCCGCTGCCGGATCATCCGCCAAGGCACTTCCCAGCAGCGCCGGCCGCCCCTCCAGCAACCTCAGCCCCAACGGCAGCAGGATCAGGCCACCAGCAACCCTGAAAGCCTGCAGGCTGATCCCAAATAGTCCAAGCAGGCCTGATCCCCACCAGCAAGCCACCAGCAGCACAGCCAGGTAGGTGAGCACCGCCAGACGACTGATCCTCCGCAGGCGGGAATCGCTCCCGGCACCGGCCTGGCCCACAATGCTGAGCAACCCCACCGGGTCACTTAGCGCCAGCAGACCCACCGCCAGCGTGGACAGGCTCATGGCGAGTGCGGGGTGATGCCCAGCGCCTGGGCGCCAAAGTGCCGCGTCATGTCGGCCTGCAGATGCCAGGCCGTCAGCAGTGTTTTGGCGATGCGCCGGAGCTCGGCCACGTCGTTGCAGGCATCGATGGCTCTGGCCTGGGTTTCAACAACGAACAGGCGGCTGAGATCTGAATCCAGCATGATTCTTAGGCAGTATTACAAAACGTTAAGCGGTGGGCATGCGAGGCGCGGCCGGTTTCCCGCACGGTTCCCTCCACTGGTGTCGCAGGCTTCACCCACATCCAGCGGGCTACCAGAGAGCTGCAGCTGCCTGGGCTGGCACCTTCACCGGCAACGTGGACAGCGAAAGGTCAGGACAAACACCCTGCGACTTGAGAATGGCAGACAAATTGAGTTGATCCTCCAGAAGACAGGCATGCCCACTATCCGGAAGGTGAACGATTGTGGTGTTTGGAAGAAAGCGTGACAATCGCTTCGCTTCACTTCGGGAAGGCAGGAGTCGATCCGCTTCTGAGGCCAGGATTAAAACAGGCTGACGCACGCGATCAAGGGAAAGATCCTCCAGGCGGAACTGTCGGAGCAATGCCAATCTCCAGGCAGCGCTTTGAGGCTTCACAGCCTGCATGGCAGTCAGCAGCTGCTGCCGTGTTGACCTGCTGACCCGATGGGATTGAATCAGCAGATTGCACAGGCTTAAGGTGGAGAGCTGGTAAATCGGTGCCGGCAGCAGCTGAGTCAAAGAGCTACAGACACCGATCCAGGGTTGACACTGCGCTGATGAGGCGGGATTGACCAGAATCAGTTGATCACACAGCTTCGGAAAGCGCGTGAACAATTTCAACGCCAAACAACCACCAAACGATTCACCACAAACGGTAGTCATTCGTCCAGGATGCCGTTGCTGCTCAATCTGGATTAGAGCGGCGACCTGCTCGGTCAACTCGTCCCAACCGTTGAGGTTGTCTGGGGGAATGGACAAGCAGCGAATGTCAAAGCCACTGCTGAGTCCAGGAACCTGTGGTTGAAGCAACGCACCACTGCCATCCATGCCCGGCAAAAAGACAAACAGCGGCCGAGACGGTGTTGCAGATGTGCAAGCGATGAGCCGCAGGGACTTGGGGGTGGTGTTCATGGTTTGGGAGGACTGATCAGTCTCACTGGGCCAACATTTCCGCGATCTGGCTCCAACAGGCATGGGTGAGTTCTCGGGCTAGAGCAGCTCCACTGCTGCCGCAGTACCGAGATTTCCAACCCTCATCGATCAGCAGAGGATGGCCAAAGAAAACATCAACATGCCGATAAAGGATTGCAGAGTGCCAGCCATCGCGTTGAAACAATGCTTCCGATGGATCGAAGCGCCGAAACAAGGCAAGCGGAGCAAGCCTTCCCTGCTTTTCTTCCCTTGAAGCAATCGCAACCGGCAGGATCGCCAGGCCATCCACAGGCACCCTCAGGGCAAGATGGGCAAAGCCCCTATGGAACGGGCTGAGCTGCTGGGGGGGTTTGACCTTCACCATCGGATCCGCACCCTCAGGAAACACACCCACCACCTCATTGGCTTGCAGAAACCTGGCCGACTGCTGAAAGAACGACGACTGCGTTCGCTGATCAGCCTCGAGTGGAAAGGCACCCATCAGCGCAACTGCCTGCTGCAATAGCGGCACCTGGCTCATGTAATAGTGACAGACGAATCGCACGGGGCGACTGATTGCCGACATCAGCAGGGGAGCATCTAGCAGGCTGCGATGGTTGCTGACAATAAGCAGTCTATTTCTGGTGGGTATTCTTTCAAGATGATGCAACGACGCTGAAACTCGAGCGGCTTCAAGCAGGCTGCGAGACAGTTGCAAGGGGATAGTGCGTTTCATGCTTGCTGTCTTGCCACTCTCGGTGGTGGGATCGGAGTGTGTTTGCCGAGTTCCTCTTTTTGCCGGGGCTGCAGGATCTCCTATATCAGATAGTTTTGAATCAAGAGATGGGACGGTGCGAGCGTCAAGCCTGGCGGATCACCGCACTGTCGAGCCGTTTTGCTTCAGGCGGTTCAGGCCAGGGAGGATCTGCGCCGCCTCACCAGCGGTTCGATCCACTCGTTCAGCTCCTGGCGGTGCGTTGCAGGTGCGGTGCGACTCGGCAGCCCAGCTGGATCTGCCCTTGATCGAGCAAGCGGCCCAGCCGCTGAATCGCCGCCTGCTCAGACCTGGGGAGGTGATCTTGCTGGCTCAACAGCCAGTCGATCTCGGCCTGGGTGATCACCCCGGAGCTCAGGCTCTCAAGAAACAGCTCGCCTGTAGTCATCGGTTTGTAACGAACTCGTTACATCCTGGCGGCCTGGCGGAGCGTCCGTGAGGTCTGGGGCTCCGTGCCGCCGCCCTTAAGGCACGCCGTGACAGGGATGGCATTGGTGCCCGTGGCGCTTCACGTTCCTTAACGAAGCTTGCCATGATTTTGAAAACGACCCCACCCCATGTCCACGTACACCCTGCTCGAACTGTTCGGCGGCTTCATGGCCGCCTGTGTCGCCCTTTGGTTCTTCTCGATGAACAGGTTCGTCGCGATTGACATTCCCGCCTCTAGATCTGCACCTCTGGTTGGGCTCGCGGCAGTAGCGCCTGCCGTCCGCGCCTACCTGCAGCGCCCAGGTTTGCTTGCTTCCGTCGGTCTGCTGCTATTGCGCCTGAGCATCGGCGGGCTGATGATTCACCATGGCCAGGAGAAGCTCGCCGATCCCCAGCAGTTCGCCAACACCTATGTGGCCTCGCTGCACCTGCCCTTCCCGCTGTTCTTCGCCTACGCCGCCGGCTTCTCGGAGCTGATCGGCAGCTGGCTTGTGATCCTTGGCCTGCTCACGCCCGTGGGTGCCCTGGCCCTGAGCGGCACGATGACGGTGGCGGCCTATCAGCACATCTCCACCGCCGGCCTCAACATTTATGTGCTGGAGCTGGTGCTCCTCTATCTCGGCGGCAGCCTCGCCCTGCTGTTCAACGGCCCCGGTCGTTTCTCCTTTGATGCTGGCATCATCCCTGTGTTGCTAGTTGACCTCAGTGAATCCGCTGCCTCTGATGCTGGTGTCTCTTCAGTGGAAGCCGGCGAGCTGCGCGCCATCCCCATCAGCGTGAACTCAGGGTCCCGGGGTTGAGCCAACCAGCGCTGGCGCCGATGCTCCCTCGCTAAGGGGCCACCGACTTGGCCCCCCAGAACCCAGTGGCGCCAATCAGAGTGAGGGAGGGATCCTCGCCGTAATCGAGCCTCCCTCCAAGGCCAATGCCTTGAATACCTTCTGTCGCCATGACCCCACCGCTGATCTTCGTGGTAGCCCCGGCCACGCTGCTGCCAGAAGCCAACACCTCACTGGAGGATCTTCAGGTGGCTCAGGCTTTAGGACCCTCCTCCGGTTTCTCCTTGCGGATCTTCAATCGGGGCGCCGATCACCCCGACCTGGGCGGGCTCCCTGTCGATGGCCGCCTCACTGGTGAGCAGCGCCGCAGCAGCGATGGCACCGAGATGCTGTGTGATGCCCTGATCCTGCGGATCGAGCCACAGCACCACTGGCTCGGTGTCTACCAAGGTGAACCAGAGGAGCCCACAAGCCTGCAGTGCCTCGATCGCGTGGCGTTGGGCGAGCTGAGCAATGCCACCTGCTGGTTTTATCCCACGCAAGACGGCACTTTTCTGAGCTGGGAGCGCGACCTTCGCCTCAGCCTGCAGCCGGGTTCGATCGCTGATTGCCCCGAGGAGTTGGCTTCGGCGCCTTACGAGCGCAGCAGACTCTCCGTGCTCTGGAGCCTGCTGGGCGACGATGCCAGCCTCACCTGTGTGGGGCTCACCTACGGCGGTCAACGCCTCGACTGGCCGCTTCGAGTGATCAGCACTGAACCGATGGCGACCTGGGGACGCTTTCGCGTTGACAGCCAGGCTGACCACACCCTTGTGGTGGAGGACTGTCTGACGGTCTTCCCAGCTCCGCCCTGGGCGGCCTGATGTTTCCGAGCCGCCCAATGATGGCGCCGCTCCACTCAATGGCGGTAAAGACCGGTCTGGCCGAGGGGGAGGTGTTGCTGCAGATCAGTGCGGGCTGCTGGCCGTAAAAACTCTGGGCGGTTTTAGGGGCATCGATGCAGGCCAGCCGCACGGTGACGGCCTTGCCGGCTTGGCGTACGCGGATGGTGTCGCCGTCACCGATCGACAGCACCGTGGCCATAACTCCCTGGGCAGCTCCACCAGGCGGCCAGGCCAGGGCCGTCAATGCCGCTACAACCAGCAGAGCCTTGCTTGCCATCGCTGGAGTTTGCACGGGCAGCCTTTCAATGCAGCCCCTGCATGGCTACTGCGCCGGCTGCGGAATGGCGCCAATCTGGTGCTCTGAACCAGCTCACCATGGCTCCCCTTTCGCTGCTGTTTGCCCTCGCCATCGGGACGCTTTTCACCGGCAGCGCCCTAGCTCAGCAGCCGGTGCAGCCCCTGCCGAAAGTGGGAGGGTGCCCCCTCGGCTACTACATCTCCGGTGGCTACTGCGTGCCCAGCTCCGGTGGCAACACCCGCGGCGCCATTGAGAAGGTGGGCGGGGGCTGTCCGTTGGGCTTCTACTCCTCGGGCAACTACTGCGTCAGTAGCCCCAGCAATGACCGCGAGGCGATTCAGAAAACCGGCAAGTCCTGCCCGTTGGGCTGGTATTCATCCGGAAACTACTGCATCAAGAGCCGCTGAGCCACTCCGCCAACTTGGTGCAGCGCCTGCGGCCCAGGTGGTTCTTCACCGCCATGGCCAGGGCCTTCTTCTTGCCCACCAGCACCACCAGCTGCTTGCCGCGGGTGAGGCCCGTGTACACCAGGTTGCGCTGCAGCATCGCGTAGTGCTGCGTGAGCAGCGGGATCACCACCGCCGGGTATTCGCTGCCCTGGCTCTTGTGGATCGTGCAGGCGTAGGCCGGCACCAGATGGTCGAGCTCTCCCCAGCCGTAGATCACCGCCCGGCTGCCGGCGACACCAGCCTCGCTGGCGGGGAACAGCACGCTCAGTTCGCTGTTGTCGCTGTCGATTGCATCGATGGTGCCGACATCGCCGTTGAACACCTCCTTCTCGTAGTCGTTAGCGATCTGCATCACCTTGTCGCCCGGCGCAAACCGCCACCCAAAGCGCTCCACCTGCTCGGCGGGATCAGGATTGAGCAGCTGCTGCAGCTCGATGTTCAGCGACCTTGAGCCACAACCGCCGCGAGCCATCGGGCAGAGCACCTGCACCTCGCCCACCGGATCGAAGCCAAAACGGGCCGGGATGCGCTCGCCCACCACCTTGAGGATCAGGGCCACCGCCTGCTCGGGCGTTTCGGCCGGCAGGAAATAGAAATCGCTGCTCGCCCCGTCAGCTGGAGCACGCAGGTCGGGGATGGTGCCGCTGTTGATGGCGTGGGCGGTGGTGATGATGCGGCTACTGGCCGCTTGGCGGAACACCTCGGTGAGCCGCGTCACCGGCACGGCCCCGCTGGCGATCACATCGGCCAGCACCTGACCCGGACCCACCGAGGGCAGCTGGTCCACATCCCCCACCAGCAGCAGCGCCGCCTCCGGCGGGATGGCGGCCAGCAGCGAGGCCATTAGCGGCACGTCCACCATCGAGGTCTCATCCACCACCAGCAGGTCGCACTCCAAAGGCAGCTCGGCGCCACGCCGGAAGCCGTAGCTGGCCGGGTCGAACTCCAGCAGCCGGTGGATGGTCTTGGCTTCCAGACCGGTGGCCTCTGCCATCCGCTTGGCGGCGCGGCCGGTGGGGGCGCAGAGCTGGATGCGCAGCTTCTTGGCCGCCAGGATCTGCAGGATCGCGTTGATCAAGGTGGTCTTGCCCACGCCGGGCCCACCCGTAATCACCAACAGTTTGCTGGCCAGGGCCTGCTCCACCGCAGCTTTCTGACTGGCCGCCAGCTGCAGGCGGCAGAGATCACCAGCTTGACGCCACCCAGACCCCGCTCTTTGAGGTGGGAGATGAACTCCGCCCAGAAGGGCTCGCTCTCACTGTTACCCACCTTGTAGGCGAAGCCTTCTCCGCAGGAGTTGCCCAGCAACTCCCGGCGCCCGTCCTCGTTCACACCCATGGCGACGACGACAGCGCGGGAGCAGACCTGCAGGGCCTTGCCCAGCCGCCCCTTGAGGTAGGTGGCATCCAGGTAGACGTAGGCGTAGCTGCTGCTCTCCAGCGACCGGCCCAGGAATGCCTGCACCTGCTGGTCGATGTCCTGACAGATACGGCTCACCTGGGACTTGGAGATGCCGCTCTGGGAACCCAGCGCCGCCACCAGGGAATCGACCTTGCGGGTGGAGACGCCACTGATGTAGGCCTCCATGATCACTGCGTACAGGGCCTGATCGACCCTGCGGCGGGGCTCGAGGATCGTGGGCAGGAAGCTGCCGGCCCGCAGTTTGGGGATCTGCAGGGCGAGATCCCCAACCTGGGTGGTCAGGGTGCGGGGCCGGTAACCGTTGCGGTGGCCGAGACGCTCTTCCGTGCGCTCGTGCCAGTCCGCACCGAGGAAGGCGGCAAGCTCCAGCTCGATCAGCTGCTGCAGGCCGCGTGTGGCCAGTTCAGGGATCAGCTCCCCTGCACTGCTGCCATTCAGTAGCGGCAGCAGGGAAGACGCGTCAAACTGTTGCTTGGGCATGGTTCGTCTGGTTGAGGTGGTACTCGAACCAGGGAAACGGGCCTGCCCACCCCTTGCAACGTCAGCCGTGGAGCCGATCGCCTGAGATGCGCGCCCCACCCCGGCTACGCCGGGGTGGGGATGCCGGGGGAATTACACCACTGCCTGGGACGCGGGCAGGGCGCTCAGCTCTGGGAGGCCGCAGGCGCAAGCCGGTCTTTATGGAGTTGTCATTGCTGCCATGCTCCTCCTTACCAGCTGCAACAGGGCGCGAGGGCCGTGGCTGGAGCGAGTTGGAGACACCGATCAGGGTGCGCAGCAGCTGATACCTTTGCCCGCGGACAAAGGCGGACTGCTGCGGGTCGGTCACCGACGCTGAAATCTCAGCGAAGGCCTCCCAACCAGCTTTTGGCTGGATACACATCCTGATGAAGTGCAAACTTCAACCAACGGCTTGCAAGAGACCCTGATGAATCAGACGGTCGAAATGATCCCAGACGTCATCGGCATGGGCTGGGCTGCTGAGGTGCAGGCCCAGCTCGAAGTTCGACAGCTGCGCGGCATCAGTGAGGTTGGCACTGGTGACGAGCAACTCCTGATCGGCAACTACCGCCTTGACGTGACAGACAGCCTTCTCTCTTTCGAGGGCAAGGGAACGGGGGTCGAAGAACAAGGCAGGAGCAGGCGGTTCAGGCCAGAGGCGTGACCAGGTTTGCTGCTGAAACTTACGGATCAGAGTCTCTGGACTCGCGGTATCACCTCGATCACGCTGAATATTGCAGACCATTCGAACTTGCAGCTTCGGCAACGCAAGCATGCGCTCGCGGATCAGCTGGAACAACTCTTTGATAAAAGGGCCTTTGTAAAAGGCGTAGGTGGTGAGCAGCAGGCGCTGTTCGGCGCGCTCCACCAACTGACGGATCAACACCGACTGATCGCGGGTGATTGAGCCTGCTCCTGCATCAGGGCCGGACCACACCAGTTCGATCGAGCGGGCTGCGGCTTCACAGCGCCGCTGATCCAAAAGGGCTTGCACGGCCATGAGCAGAGCCTCCTGGCTCCCGCCTGCAGCTCGCCACCTCTCCAGCCAGGCGACCAGTGCAACCGGGCCAGCCACCAGACCAATCCTGGCCAGAAAAGCTGGAGGATCAGCGAGGCTGTCGGCGAGGGAACCGGAGTCGCCGCGTTGGGGATCCAGTGCCGCCAGCAGGGTCTCCAGTTCTGCGGTACTCAGATGGGGGAAGGCCGCTGCCATCAGGGGCCTTCCGTGAAGAAGGCCGCATCGCGCTGGATCAAGGTGGGCACGACAAGGGCGCGATCGAGAAACTCATTACGGCGTTCACAGCTGGTTTCGGCGATCAGCAGACAGCCATGACAGGCAGCGCCATGGGCGTAACGCTTCTCCAGTTCGCTGTTGGGTTCATGGCTGGCGCAGAAGGGGTCGTTGGAGCACAGGGCGGCTCGCTCCAGCGCCATCGCTAGCAGTTCATCAATGCGATCAGCCAGGCCCACCAGGCCCCCGAGCGAGCCCTCCGAACCGCTGCCACCGGTGTAGAGAAGGATGCCGTAACCGATGTCATCGAAGGCGTAGATCCTCTCCTTGATTGCCGAGGCCCCGTAGCCGCAATCAAGCGCGGCTTCGGTGATCAGCAGATGGGCGAGGCTGTGCAGCATCACGTAGGCGCCGCCGGGCCACTGAAACTTGTCCTCCGTGAGCCCGTGCTCTTTGTTCCAGGTTTTGAAGGCATCACGGTGCTTTGAGAGGTGCTGAGCAGCACCGTCACTCTTGAGCCAGTTGCGGATGGCGTCTGAATCGAAGCTGAGGAAGATCCCCTCCCCGAGGTTTTCCACGGCCGGTAGCCAGGTGGCTTCCTTCACATCGATCTGGGCGCGTTTGACGCCTAGGTCGAGGGGATCACCATCGATCTGGCTGACCACGGGCTCCAGTCGGGTGAATCCGAGCAGGGCCATCACTTCCCGCAGCTGGTGCACCTTCAACACCCGGTTGACGCGCTGCCGGAACCAAGCTGGTTTGGCTGCTAGATCAAGGTTTTCGGCCTCAAAGCGGCTGCTGCCCGTGCCGCGCCGGAGCCCATCGATGGGGCCGATCAAGGCGCGAAGCTCCTGGCGCTTGAGGGCCTCGGTCTTCTCCGGAGCAGCCTCACCGCCACGGATGGCTTCCAAGGCTTGGAGGATCAAATCAGGCGCTGTGCCAGCCAGAGGCTCTTTGATGTGGTCGGGAGCGAAGTCTTCCAGCCAAACTTCGAGTTTTGCGGCGCTGGTGATCTTCTCAAAGGCCTTGAGATGGTTACTGATCACCTCCCGCACAGCGTCAATCGGTTCGGGGATGGAGATTGCCGAGATCAACTCGGGAAAGTAGGCATTGCTTGCGGAACGCACCAGCAGGCGATTGGCATAGCTGCCGCCATTGCCCTTGCCGTTGTCGCAGAATTCCTGGCCGAAAGGACCCAGCCAGGGCCGATGCCCCTGGCAGAAACCGAGCGCGGGTCGCTCGTCATCGTCGCCTTTGAGTTTTTGCTTGGCCTCCGACAGCTGCCTGCGCCCGTGCTTCTCCATGCACGTTGGATTGGAGCAGCGCACAAAGATCTCGGTGAAGTCGTTGCCCGCCCCGGCCTCATCGAGCCAAAGTGTGGACCGGCATGTTGTTTTGCCGCGGTGTACGAACTCACGCCAGTCGATATCGCTGAGATGGCCATTGGGGCAGCTCTGCACGAAGCGCACTGGTACGACGCGATGCGCCTTGCGGTCTGCATCGACGTACTTGCGTTTGTCGAGGCGTGCGCCCTCCACCAGCGGGCGGCTGCGGTAGATCTTGCCATCAAACTCCCTGGTTTCATCCAGCTGGGCCACGAACCAATTGGGGAACTCGGGACTGCGGATGCCGCCCGGGCGGCTCTGACCGCCGGGTCCAACGTCGTAGACAGGGGGTTTGCGCAAGCGCAGGGAGCCCACATTGAGGCTTTGGCGCAGCTTGGCGATCAGTCGTGGTTCATCGATCTCTTCAGGGGGCTGATCGGGGCCATACATCCAGAAGTTGAGGCCCCCGATCACCACGGAGCAATCGGGCAGATCCACCATGGCGCCTGGGCCATAGGTGGTGATGAGCTGGCTGTGCCGCACTTCCCCCTGGGGGCGGCTGGTGGGCTGGCGAGCCATCAGCTCCCCTCCCCATCGCCATCGGGGCGTTGGCGGATCAGAGCAGCGCTCGGTTCCACATCGCGCAGGCTCCAGTTGGCCAGGAATTCCTGCTCCATCGCTTTGAGTTCCTTGAGATCGGGGTCCAGCGGGGTATGAAGCAGGGGAGCCACTTCCCCCGCTTCTCGGCCGTACTGAAGCAGCCCGCCGTTATCACGGGCGATGCGGATCCACTTGTCGAGCAGGTTCATCACTCGCTGATGTACTTCAGCTTGGGTGTGTTCGCTGAGGGCCTTGCTGGGGGCTGAGCGGCGGGCCCGATCACCCAGCCGTTGGGCCACTTCAGCCTGGATGGCATCGATCGCCTCAGCGTTGCCTGCATCTTTGGCCCAGCTGAGCTCGGGGCTGAGGTGCCTGGCGAGCGCCACCGTGATGGCCGGCAGCCCCCGCTGCAGGGCTCTCGACGACCAGGGCGTAACGCTGGTGGCCTCCACATCGCGATAGAAGACCGAGTGCCAGAAGCTGAAGCGCTCGTAGTGGGAGCGGTCGCGCGGGCGGTTGGGGTTGAGCAGAACCACCACCAGGCCAGGGCGCTGGTCGTCGCGACCGACCCGGCTGCTTGCCTGGATGTATTCGGCGGTGGTTTTGGGCTGGCCCAGCATCACCATCAGGCCGAGGCGGCTGATGTCGAGACCGACCGAGATCATGTTGGTGGCCAGTGCCGTATCGACCCGTTGCTTCTCGTTGTCGAAGCTGAGCTCGAGGCGGGCCTTGGTGGTGCTGACTTCTGAGGTGGGCACCCGTGAGGTGAGCTCCAAGGGTTCATTGGCGATCTTGCGGCGGGCGTATCGCGCGCTGCTTTCGTTGAGACGACGACGCTGGTCGTAGGTGGTGAGCAAGGAGGTGACTTCTTCTTCAAGCAGCCGGCGGGTGATGCCGAGCTCCTTGATGGTGTTGAAGTAACCCAGAAAGGTCATGTAAGGGTCAACCGGGTTGGGCCCCTTGTCTTCGCCTCGTTTCTCGCGGGCCTTTCGTTCCTTTTCGGCCTGGGCGTAGAGCTTCTGGGCCGTGCTCATCAAGGCCAGTCCCACCCGCAGCAGCAGGGCCTTGATGTTGCGACCCGGTGCTGACACACCGACGTAGATCCTCCCTTGCGCTTCTGACACCGAGGCGGTGTAGGAGAAGAAGGAATCGCGCCGATCAGGGCCGGGGGCCGGGAAGACGGCTGGTGGGCTGCAGCGGCCGAACAGAGCCTGCATCTGCTGGCTGGCGCGGCGCACGGTGGCGGTGGAGGCCACGATCTTGGCCCGTACGGTTTGCGCTCCGTTGGATGTCTCCACCTGGCGTGCGCAGAGTTCATCGATCACGGCTTCATAGAGACCGCCCATCGAGCCCAGCGGCCCGGAGATGAGATGCAGTTCGTCCTGGATGATCAGATCGGGGGGCTCCAGTCCACGGGGCAGCAGCCCACCTGCTTGATCACTGCCATCACTGGGTCCAAAGAAGCCCTTGCCTGGCTGGGTATGGGACACGCGGCCGAACAACTTTCCGGTCGCTCCCACCCAAGGCAGAGCGGCAAACTTATCGACAGTGGCAATCACGAAGGCCGGCAGGCGTTGGTAGAGCATCTCGTCGACGGCCACCAGAGGCAGGGTGCTGTCGCCCGAGAAGCGGCACTGACGATTGCGGCAACAGACCCTTAGCTCCGTCGGGTGATCGGCATCGGGGAGCAAGCGGAACACCCCGCGCACCACTGCCGGGCGGTCGTCGAGAAGGGAGGCTTTGCCCAGCTCGGTGCCGCACCAAGGGCAGTTGTCGATCGGGATCGGCTTGTTATCGCCACCGCTCCAGGCCAGCACGCGGGAGCGGGCACTGTTGTCGTCGCCATCTCCCTTGTGCCCCAGCTTGTTGGGGGTGCCGCTCTGCCCCACCCACAAGCCGATCTCAAAGGGCCATTTGCCGAGCAGCTGGGGATCCTTGCGGCGTTCCAGCTCCAGAGCGCAGATCAAGGTGGAGGCCCGCCCGAGCTGATCGAGGGTGAGCAGGCGGAGGGTGTAGCGCATCAGCACGCTCATGCCTGCTGACTCGATCGATCCTTCGTGGCGCAGCCTGCGTAGAAGCAACGTGTAGGCCGCCAAACCCAGGTAGGCCTCGGTCTTGCCGCCGCCGGTGGGAAAGAACAGCAGATCGATGGTGTCGCGGTCCGCATCGGTGGGCTCGAGCATCCCCACGAGGTTCATCAGGAGGAAGGCGAGCTGGAACGGACGCCAGCAGGGCTTCACATCGGCTGGTTTGAGGCCGCGCATGACTCCAAAACGCTGGCGGGCCGCAGCATCCATCACCCGGTTGGTGATGGCAAAGGCCAGCCTCACCTGTTCGTTTTCAAGCGCTTCGATGCCTCGTTCGATCCGCCTGGCTTGCTTGCTGGCCTCCTGCAGGAGTTCAGTGGCGGTGGCCTGCTGCTGCTTGCTGGCCGTGGCCGCCGTAGCGCCCTGCTTCTCGATCCACTCTGTGTAAGCCGTCACGAGAGGACTCAGGGCTGCCTGCAGCAGGCCAGCCCCTTCGCTGGCCAGACGATCCAGCTCCGCCATCGACAGCACCAGACCGCCGGCTTCCAGCTCCTCAACCCTGGGCAGCACCTTTTCAACAGTGGCCTGGGGCAGCCAGGTGGTGCTGATCTGGTGGCAGTGGCCGCTGGCATCAATCCGGGGAGCCACGGAGATGTTGTGCCCCACGGCGAATTCGTGGTCACCCCGGTAGTGGAGATTGTTGACGCGATGGTCCCAGTCGTTGGCGTTGGCGTCCAGATCAGCGGCGCGCGGGTCGTGGCGTTCCAGGAAGCCGGTGCTGCAGCCCACATCCAGCTGCACCTGGTAGGCACTGGCGCGGTCACGGTCTTCTGCGCTGCGCCCTTCGAAGCTGCGTTCGTTGGTGAGGAACAGGCTCACAGCAACAGCGCCAGGGGGGTAGCCCTGATCCGCAGGAGCAGGCCTGAGGTGCCAGCGGAGCATCAGGCCATCGCTGCCGGGCACCTCCTTGGACTGAGCCGATCGGCCGCTCGGATCAAACAGCTCGGCCGGGAGACTGAGTGGCTCGGAGTGGGGTTCGCGTAACCAGGCCTCGTCGGCCTTGCTGTCTTCTGGCGGAGTGGTGGGCTTGTAGCTGGCCCAATGCACCGTGACCTCGAGCCCGGTTGCGGCCGGTATGAGCAGGCTTAAACCAACGGAGCAGGTGAAGAACACCCGCCGTGCCGGCCCCGCTTCACTGGCACCGGTGTCGTCGGCGCTGGCATTGCTTTTGCGTTTGGCGGAGAGGTTCTGGCCATCGAGGCCCGCGAACTCGTCGTCGGCCGCATCATCGGCACGATCGCCCAGGCTGGTCTCACTTGGAATGAGGAAACCGCTTTGGTACCAGCGGATGGGGGGCCGATCGAGCACCTCTTCGCGCAGTTCCGCTGCCTCTTCCGCGCGCCCGTCCAGCTCCAGCTGGGCAAGGATGTGTGGGGTTGGACCCACAAGATCCAGGGTGAGGGCTTGGATCAGCTGGCTGCGAATCTGCGCAGAGGTCGCCATCGAATCGCTCATGACTCTTTCAGTCCGAGTTCCTTGAGCCACTGGTCAACGACACCAAAGGCATCCTGCTGCCACTGATCTGGGGTTCGCTCCTGCAACACATCGGTTTCTTCCACAAACTTGCGGACAGAAGTTGGGCCATAGTCATCGAATGCGCCGAACTTACCGTCGATGTAGCCATACCCCTCCCGGCCTTCGGGTTCGTTCAAAACAGGGCGACATGCTTCGGCCAAGGCCGAGATGCCATCGCGATAATTACGAACGACGTAATATATATCGTAGGCGTCTTTCTGCTTGTGTCGATTCTGGATCGCGAATCCCTTCATGACAAGAAAGGCGGGTATTGAGCAGACGGAGATGGTGACTGTATTTGTGCCTCCTCCCGGCATGCTCCCGCTCAGCCTGAAGTTCTCGGCAAGTCGGATTGCGAGATCTGTCCCGTTGACTCCCTGGACACGAAAGTCCTCGAGCAAAGGTGGATCATTCTTGGCAACCTTGACGTTTCTCTGCATCAGGAAATCAACGACGACTTCAATCGGCGCTGAGCCGTCCTCCTGTGGCAGCTCACGCACAAGCTGGAATGGCTTGAGTTCGGGGTTGAGATCATTTCGCTGTCGATAGCCTTGACCTTTCAGCAATTTGATCAGACTCGCATACTCGCCATCGGCAAGTGCTGAAGGATCAAGGCCAAGGTCGATGTCGAGGCTGCCCACATGAGGCATCTCATCATCGTTCTGGAGTAGCCAGGGAATCAAGCCTCCCACAACCACGAATTTGCCTTTGTAGCTGCCCAGAATCTGGCCTATCTCCAGCAGTACTGATTTAACAGCTTCCGTACTCCTATCGTCGTAGTCAGCAGCCGACTGAGGTTCCAGGGGGCTCATCGTGTCCACCTCAGAAGTTTGCTGCGCAGATGCTCAGCGGCTTCCTTGCTGCGTTCCCCTGCCGCGGAAAGATCAAGGAATGTTTGTACAGGGCTTGTGCAGACGATGCCAGGGGACGGGTGCACAGCATCGAGGAATACACCTTCGTGAGCCGGCATGGTGACGACAACATTGGCGCCATTGACAGCTGGCTGCAGTGCCAAGGTGTGATGCAAGTGCTCCAGCTCCGCAGGCTGACTGAGGAGGTTGTGGGTGGCAATACGCCCATAGGGCGCCAGCCACTTAGCGGCGGTGAAGGACGCCAGCAACACCCCAGGCCGATCCCGCTGATCACGGAACAGCTCCAGGAAGGCATCCTCCAGTCCTTTCCCGTGCAGCGTGGTGTAGTAGCTCATCTTCTTGCCACCCAAACCTGCATAGGCCTCGCTCCAGGCATCAAGCAAGGCATCGGGGTCATTGAGTGCCAGGCCTTCCTGCGTCACGGTGGCCCATTCCCGATTAAGGAGCCCCCTTCGAACGTTACTCACTTGTCCGAGGCTCACCTCTGCCTTTTCCGCGAGTTCTGTGACCCGCCATGGGCGCCAGGGATCTCTGAGCAAAAGCCGCAACACCTGGGCGGCCTTGGGGGTGAACAGGCTCTTGAGATCTCGGCGTACCGAGGCAGGCTTCCCTGCTGCCACCCTCTCAATGAACACGCCATCAAAGACCAGGCGGGCATTGCCCTGCTGATCCAGAAAGGCGACCTTGTGTTCCTTGCAGATGGCCTGGCTGGCGGGGGAGAGGAAGGGAGCGATCAGCAGTGGGATGGCGTCAGGGCAATCCCGCCGTATCGCATGGGTGAGTTCCCAGAGGGCCAAGCGCACATGACGGGGCTGTCCATTGGCCAGCACGGCACAAGCGAGTGGTTGCAGCCGGTCTTCCAGCTGCAGCCCGACGAGGGCATCGATACCGCTGGCGTCCCAGGTTCGCGGCAGAACCGGCTCCACGCTACGGATCACTGGGACCTGGGCCAGCAACTCCAAAAGCAACTGGAGACCCAAGGACTCTCCCTCTTTCAGCTCTAGTGCCTGTTTCAGCAAATGTTGAAAGCCTCCGGGCCTGGCAAGCCTACCCCTGTTTCAGTGTGCGAGCCCATTTCAGCATTTGTTGAAAGCATCACGGGCTCGCCGTGCCTTCGCTCGACCCCAAAAACGTGTTCAGCCGCTCAGCGATCAACCGCCTCCGCTCCGCCAGGAACGCCTTGTAGCGCTCAATAGCGAGCACCTCAGGGTCGGTGGGGATGCACTGGCTCTGGAAGGGTTGCTCGCCATTGGCCTTTTGCACCTCTGGAAAGTAGAGGGCTGGCTCCTTGGCACTGATCTTGCGGTTGGCCTTGCCGCTGATGAAGGCGAGGTTGGCGATGTCGTCGGTCTCGCGGGTGGTGGCTGTGCTCTTGAGAACGGCTTTGGGGAAGATGTGGTGAAACTGCAGCTGGTGGGCATTGCCCACATGGCTGAGGGCGATGACCAGGTTGGAGCGCCAATCGCGGGCGTCTGCAGCTCGAAAGGCCAGGAACATTGTCTTGAACAGGGCGCTGCGTTGGTTGCGGCCTTCCAGCTCTTCTGGGGTGACATCCAACCGGCCCACCTGGGTGCGCAGCCGATCGAGAAGCTCCTGGAAGCCACCGCCATCGCGCAGAGTCTTGAGGTCTTGGTCGAGGAGGGTTTCGCTGGAGCCCCGGCTGTAGCGGCCCTTGGCATTAGCGAGCAACACCCAACGGCGGAGGCCCTTCTCTTCTGCGGCCGCGAGCTTGTAGGAGCGTTGGGCGCCATAGAAGCCCAGGCTGATCAGCAGGAACGGCGAGGCCAGCAGGGCCGGGCTGGTGATGCCGGCATTGCTGCGCAGGAAGTTGATCGCGAATTCCATGCCGCGGCAGCCATCGTCCCAGCCGCTTCTCAGCGCATCCAGGGTGAGGTTGGAAACGGTGAGGAAGCGGGACTGCCCAGTGGCATGGGCGACCAGGTTTTTGAGGTGCAGGCCGAGGTCGATCTCAAAACCGTCTTTGGTGCAATCGGCCTGGAAGGCCTGGAACACGTTCAGGGATCCGCGCCATTTAGCGGTGATCTGGGCAAGGGCAAGATCAGAGCTCCGTAGCTTGGCGCCGAGGGAGTTGACCCGCACGAAGATTTCGGTGACCTCGTCGTAGGAAAGGGTTCGCTCCAGCACATCCATCCGGTAGACGTATTTACGGATGCCGCGCAGACGGGCCAGACGTTGGCTGTATTTCTGATAGCGCTCATCGTCGAAACCCTTCACCCCGGCTTGCTGCAGGAAGGGAGCGTCGCTGTCGATCTTGAACACCTCGCTCACCTTCACCCACTGGGGCAGCTGCTCGAGCTTGCGGGTGGCAACCACGAAGGTCATGCGATCGAAGCGCTTCTGCAGCTCGTCTTCTGTGGCATCGGCTTCATCGTCTGAGGGATCTTCCCCGTCGTCATTCACGTCGACCGGTTCATCAGCGGCATCGGTGCTGTTGTCGTCCACCTCGGTGATCACACTGAGCTGATCGGGGTGCTCCAGGTTGAAGAGCAGCTCGATGGGACGCTGGCGGCCGTTCACCTGAACCGGCTCGCCACGAATCACAGAGGAGAGGGATGTGAGCCGCTGCTGGCCATCAAGCAGGAGCTGGGTTTTGGCGTAGGGATTGGCCTGCTGGCCCACAGCAAAGGCTTGTTCGGGAACGGGCTCATCGGTTTCCCAGATCAAGATGGCGCCCGAGGGATAACCGCGATAGAGGGAATCGAGCAGATCGCGCACGCGGGTGGAACGCCAGACGTAGCGGCGCTGCATTTCGGGCAGGCGAAGCTCACCGCGCTCGATCTTGCTGACGAGTTCTTCGACGGTGGCTTCTGCTTTGGCCATCGCTCAGCGGAGCCCCTCATTGACCTGGCTGAGCAACCGGGTGCAGTGCTCGATCAGAACCGGCAGATCCGTTTGGATGGCACCCCAGACCACGGCATGACTGACATTCAGATACTCATGGGTGAGCAGGTTGCGGAAGTCGATGATCTGCCGTCCTTCCGGGATCGCGGCAAACAGTTGTGGATCCCGCTGTGCCAGCATCTTCAGGGCTTCACCGATGATGATGAACTCACGCTCGACGGCTGAACGAATCAGCCTCGATTGGCTGTAGCCAGCTTCGTCAATCGTGTTGGTTGCGTCCTGGATGGCTGCTGCAGCCTCCAGGATGTCGCTCAGATAAGCCCGGGGGTCACGCTGCATAGATCTGCTGCCGGCTGGCCTCGATGGCCTGCTTGACGTAGGGGTTGCGGACGGCATCGGCCATTACCAGATCGACGCGGGATGCCAGGCGGTGCTGCAGGTCGTTCAGGAGCGCGAAGTAAGCCTTGTAAAGGCTGGCGGGATCAAGCGGCTGGAACTCCACCAGCAGATCGATGTCGCTTTCTCCAGGCCGGTAATCGGGCCTCAAAACGGAGCCGAACACATCCAGCCGCGCCACGTGATGCCGCTGGCAGGCCTCAGCGATGGCGTCGAGCTGTGGCTGGGCGAGGGCGATGGTCATAGCGCCAGTCCGATCTGGTCAGTCTGGCCGGAATCGGGCTGGGGATTCCGGGGCGGCCGACCGCGCCGCCGCCCAGTGCCTGAACCACCAGAGCTTCCGCCGCCGCCACGGCCTCGGCCACCACCATGGAGGCCCTGATCCACTTCCTCCTGGTACCGCTCGGCATTCAGCGCCAGTAAGCGGGCGAGCACGTCGTCGCGCACGGCATCGGGCCAGCGGTAGCGCCAGGGCAGTTTGCGGCGGCCGCTGATGGCGCCGTAGGCCTCCAGCTGGCCCTGGAAATCGAGGGCATCGTTGGCATCCCAAAAGAACAGGTCGCCACTGTCGATGCGCTCCTGCAGTTCCTCGGGGAGCTGGGCGTCATCTTCGGTGTCGAGGTAGTCGAGGCCGAAGCCGCAGGCGGTGGGCACATTGCTCCAGCCGTAGGCCTGCAGCACCGTCTGATCCATCTCGCCGTGGAGGCGGCGCAGCTCCAGCAGCTCGGGGCTGGTTTCGGCTGGATCGTGGAAGCGGTTGTAGGTGCTGGTGAGGCCTTCATTGTTGGCGACCATCAGCTCGGCTCGGAACTGGTGGTAGTGCTCGCCGATGGCTTCGAGGTTCTGCCGGGTGGATTCGTAGGCGGGATCGTTGGCGTTGGCATCGAGCAGTGATGCGGGGAAGGGGAAGGTTTCGAAGCAGTCGGAGGGGTTATAGCGGGACAGATCCATTGCGGATCCACTGAATGACCGAGCCCATATCTCATGTATACGCGAACCAACAAGGCTTCGAAATATAATATCGACAACGGGGAAAACGATCAGCGAGTGGGCGAATACGCTTTTAGAGGAAAGGGTGCCGAAAACACAATGCGTATAAGCCTGAGCGCTAATAACTATTACTAGGTCAACATGCGCAGTTGCGGCCTCAAGCGCAGGCCTCGCATTCCAGAACTTCCACCATTCATGGACCATTCGAGGATATTTCTTGCCGTCTTTTTTCATCCGCTCTGGCCTGACTTTGCGTTCCAAGATTGTCATTAATTCTGGCCACTCCTGCCGGCACGCCTCCTCGCTCCGCTCCCCAAAGTTGATTACATAGCGGTGATGCGCATGGGTGGGGCTGCTGTTGACCTCCTCGCCCCCGATGTAGGGGAAGATCACTTCTGCATTCTTCGGGTTCTCATCGATCAGCCGCTCCATCGTGGCGATCGGTGAGGGGATGCCAGGCGTGTCGTCATCGGCCGGACCTGAATCATCGAAGGTGAAGCCCATGCCCAGCACGATCGAACCCTGGAAGCTCTTGCCGGCATTGGCCGCCAGCTGCTTCGGATCCTCATGGCCCCCGTTGACAAACAGGAAGGCCGTGATCTGCTCCACCGGTCGCCGCTCCAGCAGCTTCACGCCGGCATAGGCACCCTTGTGCAGGTGCACCACGCTGACCACCACGGCTGCCACGCCCGGCCACTTGTAGCGCTTGCGGGCCGCGTAGATCGTGCCGCCATGCAGGCAGATCCAGCGAAGGCCGCTGGTTCGCGTATCGCCTTCGGCAATAGTATTTGTAGCAATAAGCCCCATCGCGCCATCTGGGCGAAGTAACTGGAAGCAACGACGGAAGAAGTGCGCCACTAGATCGGCGTTCTTGGTGGCTTCCGAGTGCAGCTCGATCAGCCAGGTGTTATAGGTCTCCCCTTGGATCTCGCTGACGCGCTTGCCTCCCACAAACGGCGGATTGCCCACAAACACATCAAAACCACCGCGCTCCTCACCGAACACCTCCGGAAACTCCAGATCCCAGTGAAACGGCGTGATCCCCTTCTCGCCTGCCGCCAGTCGCTCGCGGATCTCCTGGATCGAACCCTGCAGCGCCGCGTCGTTGAAGTTGCCGCTGAGCAGTGCCAGATACACCTGCTGCTTGTCGGGTCGGTCTTTGGGTTTGGGTGCATCAAAGAAGGCCGCCACCATCAGATCGCCGGCCTGGCGTAGACCTTCACTGGCCTGGGTCTGCTCTTTCAGCAATGCCTTCTTGCGGTCGTAGCCCGCATCGGTGAGGCTGTCTTCCGCGAAGCTCTCGCGCCGGGCCAGGCCCATCCGATCAAACACCTGGTTCTGCTCATTCAGGAAGCCCAGCTGCACTTCCTGCATTGCCGCCTGGATCTCCCGCACGGAGTACCCCACCAGCGAATCGCCGCACTTGAGGGCGTGATCCACAAAGGTGAACGGTAGGTCTTTGCTGAGCGTCACCAGCCAGAGGCTCAGGCGCGCCAGGTTCACCGCAAACGGGTTCTTGTCGACCCCATACAGGCAGCGCTGGGCCACAAGCCGGCGGGCCACCGTGTCTTTATCCGCGTCTTGCCGGAAGCCCTCGGGATAGCCATCCCGCTCCCAGGCCTGCACCAGCCAGCCCGCCAGATAGCGGCATACCGCCACCAGAAAGGCGCCCGACCCCATCGCCGGATCGCACACCTTCAGCGCCAGGATCTGTTCCGCCGTGGGCTGGTGGTTGCAGCGCTCCAGCCAGGGGCGGAAGGCCTCGGCCACGATCGGTTCGGTGAGCGCCCTTGGTGTGTAGTGGCTGCCACTGCGGCGCCGCTCGGCCGTGGGTTGCAGGATCAGTGAACCCGCCTGCAGGCCGTTGGGCGTGTGGGGGGAGAGTTTCTTGTCGAGCGCCGCGCACAGCTCGGCCAGGGTGGTGGCGGCTTTGAGCTCTTGTTTCACCTTGGCCGGCAGCTTCAGCTTCACGCCGGCCTGCTCATCGAGCCAGGCTTCGCGCTTGGCGCCACTTACCGCCAAGAGCTCCTCGGCATTCACCACCACGGTGATTTTGATCTTCTGGCGTGGGGGGTTGTAGGTGATTCCCACACTGGGCCCGGTGGCCTTCTCCACCATGAAGCCCATGATTCCCTCGTACACCGAGCCGATCTGTTCCACATCCAGAGCCCGGTAACTCAGGATCTGGCCGTCGAGCAGCAGCAGCTTGGTGAGCACCTGCTCCACCACGTCGTCGCTGATGGACGGCACCGAGGTCAGCGGCCCATCGGTGTAGGCCGTGTCCGCCGTGCGTCCTTCCAGGAAGAGGTAAGTCTCCGGATCAAACAGATCGCCATGCCGGGCCGGGAGATAGGCCTCGGTGGAGCCGCCGCCGTCGTAGACGAGGCGGAACAGGCTCAACAGCGTGGCCCAGGCGCCACGCCGGCCTTCCATGGCGTTTTGGTAATCCGCCCGGTCTTGCCGCAGCCGCTGGGCCAGGCCGCCCACGCTGTAGTGCTGGTCGTAGCGCGAATCGGTGGGCATCAGCTCTTCGTCTTCGGCGTAGAGCAGGAACACCAACCGCAGCAGCACGGTGATCAAGCCGCCGTAGATGTGGCTGGGGTCGTTGGCCGCCAGCCCTGCGGCATCAAAACCGCGCAGCAGGATCCACAGCGCTTCCAGCACCTGCTCGGCCAGGCGAGTGCTCACCTCGTTCTGTTCTTTGCGGCTCTGCTCCATGAGCGGCCGCAGGCGGGTGTTGCTGGCGCCGCCTTCGAACAGGCGGTCTGGCCCCAGCAGCATCTGCAGCGCCGCCAACATCGGCCGCCCGTCGACCGTCGTCATCGGCTCCAACGGGAAGGTGAGGTGGCCGCTGGATTCGCCCCGCGGTGCATACACCAGCCGCAGTGCCACCCCATTCCAGAGCAGGCCAATCGGGTGTTCGCTTTCCTTGAGCAGCCGCTCCAAGCGCTGCTGCGGTGTGGCCTCCCAGCTGCGCCGGCCATCAGCTCCTTTGGGCAGCGCATCGAATGGGGTGCCCAGGGGCAGCTCCTGCACCAGCAGCTGGGCCTTGAGCGGCCCCTCCCCCTGGCTGGGGTCAGGCACGAACCAATCGGGGCGGAGCACCTCGTCGTACTCATCGAGATGCACGGCCACCAGCGCCGGCAGCTCCTCGGGCTTGCGGAGGTCGCCGGGCTGCCAGGCCAGAACTTCCTCACAGAACAGCTCAAAGCTGGGGGCCACACTCAGCCACTGCTCGCTCGCGGCCTGGTCGCTAACGGGTTGGTCTTCCAGCAGCTGCTCTAACCGTTGCTGCCAGTCGGCCAGCACGGTGGTGGCACTCTCCGGGAAGACCCCCAACCGGTTGAGCACCACAGGCTCCACCACCAGGCCCACCGGTTGGGCCATGCCCTTCCACTCTTCGTGGGTGTGAACACCAGGGGTGCGTGGGGGCATCAGCGGCTACCCCCCAGACGATCCAACAACCGCTCCTTCAGATCAGCAGCGATCGACTGAATCAGCGGCAGATCAATGTCGGGCTCGGGCTCACTGGGATCGGGATAGCGAAAGTCAACGGCAGCCAACGACAGCCGGTTGAGATCGATCGATGCAGCACTCCAGCCGGCGTCTGCCTGCTGCAACAGATCAGAGAGCTCCTTCAGGTTGTGAGTTTTGGGCACAGGCGATTGCAGCCGCATCAACTCCGCCTTGAACAGCTTCTCGATGCATTGCTGCAGGTGAAAGCAGATGCTGCGCGGGTTACCACCAGCACTGGCCAGGATCTGACTGTCCTGCCAGTCGTCATCTGCGTACCGGATCCAGGCCTCCACCAACGGGGTGAGCTCAGCCATGGAGCACTTCGCCGTGATCCAGGGCCTCACGGATGAACGGATCGCCCCAGCCATATCGCTGTGCTGCGGCTTCGGGTCTGCACAGCAACAGGTCAACCGGAAACGAGGGTGCACCCAGCTCAAGCATGGCCAGGCGCTGCTCAAATGAGCTGCCCTCAAACGGCATCACCACAAGGATGTCGGCGTCGGAATCCCAGCGCGCTTCACCACGGGCCTGGGAGCCAAACAGGATCACTTTCTGAGGCGCAAAATGCTCCACAAGCCGCTGGGTGAAGCTCCTCAGGGCCTCACGGGTCACCAGGGGGGGCGGAGTGGCAGCCATGGGCTCCATCATCGCGCCGCCTCCAGCGGCCAGAGCACAATCGCGCCGGCCGGCTCGATGCGGGGGGCTGTGGCCACCTCAAAGGTGCGCCGGATGGCAGCCGGCTCCAGCTCCAGATCCCGCTCAATCCGCGTCAGCCGTTTGTCCCAGTAAGAGCGGTTGTCGCGCAGCTGCCTGAGTTCGTGGTCGGCAAAGCCGAAGGCCAGCTGATCGAAATCGCTGTCGTGCTTGGTGCGGGTTTTGAGGATCCGCTCCCGCTGCTCCTGCAGCACCTTCACGAAGGCGTTGGCCTCGTCGTCGGCACGCCTGGCCAGCTGGTCCTTGGCCCGTTCAGCCCGTTCTGTGGCGAGGGCTTCTAGGCGGTCCTTGAGTTGGGCCACGTCGGCCGGCAGCTGGACGCGCAGTTGGCGCTGGATGGTTTCATCCACCGATGGGAGACGTTCACGCAGGCTGGTTTCCAGGTCGGCCAGGGCCATGTCCGTCTTGGTGGCGTTCAGCACCCGCAGCCGCCGGGCTGGATCGGCCGGGTCCCATTCGGCCACCAGTTCCAATACCTCGTCGTGCAGGCGTGCAGCGCCGTGGCCATAGAGCGACATGCGTGCCAACAGGATCAGCTTGGCGGTGTCGTCGTGGGTGGCGATCACCGCGGCCCGGCTCAGCTCTTCTCCCTGGAACCCCCGCACCAAAAAGCGGTTGAGCAACCGTTGCACCAGGGGGTGTTCCAGATGCAGGTGCACCCGGTCGGCATTCACCTCCTTGGGGTCCTTGAACACCACCGGCTGCGGCACCGTGCTACGCCGCCACTCCCAGAGCTTCTCGCCAGGGCGGCGGGGACGCCGCAGCGCATCCAACACGTCTCCCCAGCTCTGCTCGCCACCAGGCAGCTCATCGGCCGCCGGGAAGATCCATTCGGCCCGCTCGGGATCGGCCTGGGCTGCTGCTGGATCTTTGGCTGTCAGCTGCGGCACTGATCCGCTCCCTACCCCGCTCCCCTGGGCGCTCACCCGCAGGCTGGTGTTGAGCGCATCGCGGAAGAGATCACTGCTGAAGTGGAGCCAGTCTTCTGACTTCTGCAGCGCCTTCTCCAGCCGCGCCACCTGCTGGCGGAGCTCGTCCTCCCGCTCGCGGCTGTTGTCTTCCAGCTCCAGGTTGACCAGGGCCTGGCGGTGCTTGTAGCCCTCCTCCTGATCCACACCCTGGATCTGCGCGATCGCCTCGCTGATCTTGGTGGGATTGATGCCCTTGGCCAGCAGCTCACTCAGCCGGCCCACCACCACCGGCGGCAGGGAGCCGAGGGTTTTGCGGATCTCCTCGGTTTTCTTGACCAACACGTCGAGCACCCGGTCTTCCTCGCGGTCGGCCAGCACGAAGTAGTGGCAGAACACCTCTGGGGCGCGCTGCAGGGTGCGGTCGATGCGGCCGTTGCGCTGCTCCATCCGCCCCGGGTTCCAGGGCACGTCGAAGTGGAAGAGGTAACGGCAGTTGTTCTGCAGGTTCACCCCCTCCCGCGCGGCATCGGTGGCGATCAGGATGCGCAGGGGATCCTGATCGGGCGGGCTGTTGAAGCTGCGCTTGAGGGCTTCCCGTTTCTCATCGCCGATGCCGCCGTGGAAGGTGGCGATGCGTTCCCGTTCCCTGTCGCTGCCGGCGATTAACGACTCGATCTGCTCCTGCAGCCAGCGCTTGGTATCGGCGTACTCGGTGAAGATCAACAGCCGCTCGCCGTTCCACTCGGCTCGCTCCTGCCCCAGATCCGGGCAGAGGTGCTGCTGAATCCAGCGGCGTAGGTAGGTGATGCGGGCATCAGGCTCGTAGCGGGCGCGCTCGCTGATGCGCTGCATGTCCTTGAGCAGCGCCCATTCCTCGGGCCCTGCTCCCAGTTCGGTGGTAGCCAGGGCCAGCCGATGCTCCTGCTCAGCTTCCCGCTCGACGCTGTCTTCATCGGCGTCGGCGCGCTCGTCGTCGCCATCGATGCCCTGCTGCAGCAGCTTCAGCTGCTGGGGGTCTCGGGCCGTGCGCAGGCGTTCGCCCGCATCCCGCCGCCGCAAGGTGTCGCAGTGCACGCCAAGCGTGCGGTGAAAGGCCTCGATCGAGCTAAGCAGCCGTTTCTGCAGGTTGGTGACCACCAGCAGCTCGGCAGCGCGCTGTTTACTTCCCGCACCCTTGAGCCGCTGCTCCCTCATCGCCCGGTAGGCCTTGAGCAACCGGGCCAGTTCCAGCTCAGGCGTAGAGGGATCCAGCCCCTCCAGCACCACGGGCTCCACCACACGCTTGGGCAGCTCCTCGCCGATCTGGCGCAGGTCTTCCTTGAGGCGCCGCACCAACACGGGCTCAAGGTCAGCCTTGTTGCGCACAGGCACCCCGCGGCAGAAGCGGGTGGGATCCAGGATTTCCAGCAGAGCCGAGAAGCTGTTGCTGTGGCCGTTGTGGGGCGTGGCCGACAGGAACAGCTTGTGCTCGAAGCAGCCGGCCAGGCTGCGGATGGCCCGGGTGAGCTTGGAGTCCACCGCAATCTTGGAGCCGCTGGAAGGAGCGGCGTTGTGGGCCTCATCGAGGATCAGCAGCGCTTTCTCGCCATCTCCCAGCCAATCGCGCAGGGCCCCGGCGTAGTCCTCATTGCGCACCAGCGCCTGGCTAAGGATGAAGCGGGTATGGGTCGCCCAGGGGTTGATGCCCCAGCCCCGCTCGCGCCGCATCCGCGACACGTACTCGCGGTTCATCACCGCAAACGGCAAACCGAAGCGGCTCTCCATTTCGCCCTGCCACTGCAGCACCACCGACGGCGGGGGCACCACCACCACCCGCTGCACCTTCTGACGCAGGAGAAGCTCGCGCATGATCAGCCCGGCTTCGATCGTCTTGCCCAGGCCGACGTCGTCTGCGATGAACAGAGCCACCCGCGGCATGCGCAGGGCCTTACGCAGCGGCTCCAGCTGGTAGGGCTTCACATCGATCCCCGCCCGCAGAGGGGACTGGAACAGACCCGGGTCGGTGGCCGTCACGCAGTTCCACTGCAGCGTGTGAAGGTAGCTGGAGAACACCTGCGGATCATCGAACCCCCGCTGCCCGATCGTCTCCCAGGTGCTCTGACCCAGGACCCGGGCATCCACCTCCCGCTCCCAGAACACCTCGGTGATCTGCCCGTTGGCGTCGTCATCCAGACAGGCCAGGCGCACCACGGTGTCGCCGCCGGTCGCTGGGTCTTGCACATCCTCCACCAGGTGGTTGTGGCTACGGCAAAACACAACGCAACCCTTGGTGGGCTTGGTTTGGAGCCGCTCAGGCATGGATCACCTCCAGGCCAAGGGTGTCCCGTTCCTGGGCGAGGTGGGCGCCGAGACGGCTAGTTGATGAACAGATCAACGTGAGGTGATCCTGCGCGCGGGTCATCGCCACGTAGAGCTCTCGGAGATCACGAAGCTGCTGCTCGAGATTGGCGGTGTCAAGGGCTCGATCAAAGTCTTCTAGCCAGAGGAGGTAGACGCTCTTGAACTCCAAGCCAAGAGCTGACTGGGTGGTGATCAATCGAATGCCAGGCTGGTTAATCCCATAGCTACTCCTGGTGGTCGCATCACGTGTTACCCAATAGAGTGCTTCTCCATTGAGTTGACGCGCAGATTGAGTGAGCAAGCGTTGAATTCGATCTGAAAACTTGCCGCCGCCATAGCGATAAATCAATGCGATGCTCTTTGCCTCCACTCCAGAAGCGATCTCCTGCTTACACGCACCAAGGGCCAGTTGCTCAACACTTGAGACTGATTTGGCAAGGATGAGCTTTGGCGTGCCTCCGTGTCGATCAGATTGATCGGGAATGACCACAGGGAAAGCCTCTTCTGCCTCAGGCTCTGAGGCCACAAGTGTTGACAACGTGCTCCAGGCACACGCAAGGATCTCCCTTGTATTTCGATAGTTCTTCTTGTAAATCCTTGTGCGTCCGCGGGCGTTGATGCCAACCGATGCCCAGCTAAACCGTTTTCGTTTGCGCAGCTTTTGACTGGCGTCATTCACAATGAGCAGAGACCCTTCATCAGGCTCTTTTAGGGAGGCTTTTAGTGCCTTGAACCAGGAGGGATGCATGATATGGGCTTCGTCCACCAGGATGGCGTCATAGCGCAACTCAGGGCGAGCCTCTAGCTTTTCCATAACCAGAGTTGCCAGCTCCTCGTCAACATCGTCTTCATCACGGCTTCCGTATTGAGGAAGAGATCCGCAAATGGCTTTTGCCCAGCCGTGGAAGTGCCTGGCTTCAACACCAGGTGAGCAGAGCTTTGCCACAACTCTTTTGCCGCCATGCACAACGGAGCGGATATAGGCGGCGAGTGTAACGTTGAAACAAGTAATCAGCACCCTCTGATCAGGGTTCCCCTCAAGGAGCCACTTCGCTCGGGCTGTGAGAATCAGAGTCTTGCCTGATCCTGCAACACCACTGAGGATTCGGTGGCCGTCGCCAAGCTGCTTGGCCGCCCGCTCCTGCTGTAGATCAAGTGTCTTGATGATGGTCGCATCTTCAGGCACGGGGCCTGGCAGGTTCCAGCTCTGCGGTGTTGCTGGAACGCGCTTCACCGAGGTTGAAGGGTTAAGGACTGCCCTGATGGTCTGAATCTGATCGTCGGTGAGCGGGGGAAACCTGAACTTGGCTCGGCTATCGAAGAGCTCCCAGAACTGTGCGATCACCTGTCGGTCGCTCAGGTCCGACCAGGATTCAATATCATCAGCAAAAAGGATTGACTCCTGCAAGAAGACAGGAGCAAGGTTGGTGCCGAACAGGTCTTCTTGTTCAATCTCAGACCTGGTCATCCCAGTCATGATAGCGCATCGGCCCATAGGAAAGCTGAGTTTTCCGTAGTTAACGCCTTGCTGATTGTTCACCAGGATTGACTCGGCCTTGAGCTTGTCCATCAAGGCGTATTTGTAGCTTTCGGCCTGCTTAAGGGGATGGGTGTGAACCTGCTCCCTTGCTGGACTTGCGCTAGTCGCAGGCCACTCCACGAGGGCCTGATTGCTATCAGCTTCCTTAATCATTCCTCTTGACCACCCCTTGGCTTCTACAACCAGTAGGCCATGGGTGTCTGAGAGAATGACAAAGTCTGGCTTGGATGTTGTTGCACTCGGCTCGTGCCAAGCAATGAAATTGTCTGGTAGCGCATCGCGAAAAGCGTTGAACAGAAACTTTTCACCTCTTGGTGCAGCTGACAGAACGCTGTCTGGAATCATCTCGGCCATGCTCAGCCTCCCAGTAATGGCGACACTCATGGCAGAGCAGCGGCAGGCTGTCCGCGACGGTAATGAGAGCTTCGTTCGCTCTAACACAGGAAGCCCACCCACTTTTGCTTACTGACACGTCCTGTAGGGACTGGGCCGTCTCGGGTGCGCTGCTGAGCCTTGCTAGTTGCCTCTGCGAAGCCTGTGCTGCACTGAGTGATGCAGGTCTTGTATAAAGCGATGACCACACTTTCTCCAGGGCTAAGCTAGAGTTCCATTGGATCTTCTAGCTGTCCCATGACCCGCGACCGCGACCCCTTCCGCATCCCCCAGGCTGGCCTCGAGGTGGCACCGCTGGCTGGCTTGGCCTCAGTGGATGTGAACCTCAACGGCGGCAGCTTTACCGGCGGTGAGTTTGTGGCGGAGTCCACACTCGGCGGGGTTGTGGTCTACGCCATCTACCAGGCCCTGCTGACCGGACTGCGCACCGAGGCGCTGCGCAAGCGTGGCACCATCACTCGGGGGGTGCAGATCCAGATGGTTGCCAGCACAGTGTGGGAGTCGGTGAAGCAGGGCGCTGCCGTGAGTCTGGTGCTGGGGGTGGTGCTGCTGATCTTCCCCTGGCTCGGCTTCCCTCTCTCAGTGCTCGGGCTGGTAGGGATGGGCAAGGCCTCACTGGATCTGTTCCACGCTTTCTGGGATGGGCTCGACGAAGTTCAACGTGCCGAGCTACTGGCTGCAGCTATGGAGGCCGGCGTCAACCTGCGCCGATTTATCGATGGCCAAGCGCCTGGGCTTCAGGGCACTTGATTTGCGCTATCACCACTCATGCCCATAACGGGCATGGCGAATTGCGTGATCGCCAGCGCCTTGATCTACCGACCCTTCCTCAGAAGACACACGCCCCATTCGTGTCAGATGTCTACGGGTAGATCAGATCGCCAGCCCGGCGGGCATTGCCGAGCACCTGCGGCAAACGTCCAGCTTTGCCGCCAGTGGGGTTGCACCCAGCCTCATGCCTGCTGATCTTTGGAGCCCAACCAGGAGCTAATGAGCGAAGCCAACCCAGCTGACGATCCATATGTGCGGGTCAGCCTTGACCTGCGCCAATCCACCTTGGACTGGCTCGAAGGGCTTCGGAAGGAGATGGGTTTGCGCAGCCCGGGGGACTTAGCCAGCCGTCTGCTCGTAGATCTCGCGCGTCCCGCTGACGAGGTTTAGCTGCCATCTGAGCAAAGCCGGAGGCAAACAGCCTCCGGCCAGGCGCCTCAGAGCACCTGCACCCGTGCCTGATGCCCGAGCACCCGCTGCTGATTGGCGGCCAGGATCAGGGCCTCATCGCGGGGCAAGTAGTGCGGCTCAGCTGAGATGTACCCCTCGCGATCGAGGAAGAGCACCCGCAGGAGCTCACCGGCAGCCCCGAGGAGATGCATCGAGATGATGCGGATCGGGCAGGTGCTGCTGGGAGGAGTGGCGGCCATGGCTGAGCTGGCGAACGACATCGCCGTCTGGCCCCGGTGTGATCAGCAGCGCGCAGGGGTCGCGCAGCGACTTGCGTTAGCCCTTGCGCGCTGCTGCTGCCGGGGCAGACCAAGGGGAGTGCTCGCCAGCCCCATGGCCCACCACCTCTTTCAACTGCGCCAGCCGCGCTACTTGCCAGCAGCGAGCCCCTTGTAACGTCTCATCAAAGTGTTCCTAGCGATACAGATGGCGGCACCCTGCGCTGGCCATGGTGATTAGCCAAGCAGGAGAGATATGCAGGCATCTGGATCCACTGCTCGGCGCAGCACAGCAAGTCAGTCGCTTGAGCGCAGCTACAGCTCGACGGTCAGTACAGCTCCCTTGATGACGCCATCGCTGATGCCATCGAATGGATTGGTCTCTTTAGTGAGCCCGACCATCCCAGCAGCTGGATTGGGGTGGAGGTAAGCAGCACCAATGGCGACTGGCGCACCTGCCGCCTGCCGGGACCCCTGCTTTGTCCGCTGCCGCGCTTAGCTACAAGCCTTAATCACCATTTCCTTTAGAGCTGACAACAGAAAACCCCCAGGACAGAAGAGGAATTCTGGGGTTGATCCTGCGTCGATGCGCGCAGAAGCAGAGCCCGCTTGTATTACTCCATAAGGCTAAATCTTCTCCGGCAAAGCATTCATGACGCGGCTATTTCCGCGTACGAGTTTCTCTTTAAAAGAGTCCAATCGTCTCGCCGTTCTCGTCGATGTCGATCCCAAATGCGGCAGGCTGGGTGCCGAAGCCCGGCATCAGGAGCATGTCGCCGCAGAGAGGTACCAGCATCCCGGCGCCCGAATAAACGCGGATGTCGCGGATTGGCACCGTGAAGCCCGTGGGGCGGTTCAGCTGTTTCGGATCGTGCGAGAGCGAAAGGTGTGTCTTCGCCATGCAGATCGGTAGGTGGGCGAGGCCCTGCTTCTCATAGCGTGCGATCGCCTCCTTCGCGGCGGGCGCAAGATCGATCCCGCCGGCACCGTATATGGTCTTCGCGATTTTCTCGATCTTCGTCGCGATCGACTCGTCGTCGGTGTAGAGCATCTGGAAGTCCGACTCGGCTTCCGCAGCAGCGGCGACAACCTCGGCGAGCTCGATGGTGCCCTCTCCACCTTGGCCGAAGCCGTTGTGGATTGCGGCGCCAAAGGCACCGGCCTCGAGCGAGCGGGTCTTGATCAGCTCTAGCAGCTCGGTCTCGTCATCGGGACGTGTGTTGATGGCGACGACTGGCTGGATCCCGAATGCGCGGACGTTCTCAATGTGCTTCGCGAGGTTCGCCAAGCCCGTCTCGACCTCGGCTTCCATCTGCGACATCTCCGCCTTCTCCCGCCAGTCGCAACCACCGTGATGGCGCAGCGCGCGCACGGTTGCGACTATCACGACCACGTGCGGCCTGAGGCCGCCGACTCGGCAGACGATGTCCATGAACTTCTCCATCCCGAGATCGGCAGCGAAGCCCGACTCGGTGATCACGAACTCGCCCAGCTTGAGAGCGATGCGATCGGCGATGACGGAGTTGTTGCCGTGGGCGATGTTGGCGAAAGGCCCGGCGTGCATGAAGCAGATCTGACCTTCAAGGGTTTGCACGATGTTCGGCTTGATTGCGTCCTTTAGGAGAACCGCCATCGCGCCTGCGACCTTGATGTCCTCCGCCGTGACGGGCTCACCATTGGGGGTGTATCCGACGGTGATCGCACCAAGCCTCTTGCGCAGATCGTGGAGGTCGGTCGCGAGCGCCACGATCGCCATCACTTCGCAGGCGGCAGTGATGTCGAACCCCGATTCGGTAGGAATGCCGTTCTTCCCGCCGCCGAGTCCGCCGACGATGTTCCGGAGCTGACGGTCCGTGACGTCGACCGCGCGGCGCCAGGTGACGACTGCGATCTCCGGTTTGTGCCGGTGGAAGCGGTGCGCATCGACGAGGGCCGATAGGAGGTTGTTCGCGGCGGTGATCGCATGCGTGTCACCTGTGAAGTGGAGGTTGATGTCCTCCATCGGCACGACCTGGGCGTACCCGCCGCCAGCAGAGCCACCCTTGACGCCGAAGACAGGCCCGAGCGATGGCTCACGAAGCGCGAGGATCGCGCGCCTGCCGATCTTGCCGAAACCTTGCGTTAGCGAGACCGACGTCGTGGTCTTCCCCTCACCGGCGGGGGTTGGCGTAATTGCCGTCACGTTGATCAGCTTCCCGTCCGGTACTCCTGCGAGACGATCGAGAATGGAGAGATCGACCTTGGCCTTGTAGCGACCGTAGAGCTCGAGCTCGTCGGGCTCTATGCCTACCTCGGCTGCGACATCGGCAATGGGGCGCATAACTGCTGCCTGCGCGATTTCGAGGCTTGAGAGCATGGGTCGAGCCTTTCTGAAGGTACTAGTGGCTTTCAGCAGCGGCTGCAAGCTCAGAAACGAGATTGTCGTTGTAGAAACACACCAGCATGAACGTCTCGATCAGCTCGGGCGTCTTGCTCACTAGCAGCTGCTCACTCCTCTTCTGGGCTGCCCAAAGGAATCAACTTGATCTGCTTGCGGCCCAGCTTGATCTCAAACTCATCGCCGGGTAGGAGGTCGAGCACGGCTGTGTAGGCCTTACCTACCAGCAGGTTGCCGTTGCCCTGAACAGTTGCCACATAGCTAAGGCTGCGCCCACCCTTGCCCCGGCCGGCGCTATCGGCGCCGAGGCTTACACCCTTGGCACCGAGCAGGGCCTCATAGAACGCAGTGAAGTTGAGGCGCTCACTGCCATCTTTTTTGGTGCTCACATAGCCGCACTCACGCACGAGCTCGGACTTGGAGACATCGCCTAGCTCCTTGACCTTGGCGAGCAGTTCGGATCCGGTGAGCATGATGATATTTGCCTGATTTTCAGAAGGTACCAAACTCAGATGCTGTGTCAATCCAGTACATCAGCAGGCAAGCCATTACTGCTACAGACTTCTGTAAAAACCAGTAGTGCAGCTACGAAATATGGCAAACGATGACTGTCAGCGGAGTGCTTCGCAGGCTTCTCCATCGCCATTTCCATCTAGATAGCCGTGCCCTTGCCGCAGCAACTGCTGGGCCTTGGCGTAAGAGCCGATCTCTGAGCAGCGGGTAGCGGCGTCCGCCGGGAGTGGTGCCATCAGGGATGGCGGCTGAACGCCGTCCGCGGCGGAAGTCCCAGGGGCGGGTGATGCCGCCCTCTACCTGCCAAACGCCAAAATGCCGCCGGCTGGCTCGGTATTCCGCGTCCAGATACTCCTTGGCATCGCAGCCGCTCAGGTACTGCCGATACGCGAATGCCTGACCGTCTTCCACCAGCGCCAGGTTGATGTTGATGTCCGAGATCACCTCGGCAACCGAACGGCCGTAGCGATCGGTGGTCTTGACTTCGAGCCTGACCTCGCGCCCGACAGGGAGCCTCTGCTGCAGGTAGCTGCGAGCCTGCTGCCCGTGGGGGCTCTGGGCAGTCTCTGGGGCATCGATGCAGGCCAGCCGTACGGTCAGGGCTTTGCCGGCCTGGCGAACGCGGATGGTGTCGCCATCGCCGATCGAGAGCACGATGGCGCTCAAGCCTTGTTGCTCAGCCAGGCCTGCTTGCACGCCCAGCCAACCCAGGCCCAATACACCGATTGCTGAGCAGAGCCGCAAAGCTGAATCGCTCAACGCATCCCGGAGCTTGGGGCTGTGCGCTCGAGCAGCAGCTCCAACTTGCGGTCCTGACGCTCCAGCGCGGTAAGGAAACCTGCAACGGTCATGCCAAGGACAGTCAGCCAGGCCAGTGATGTCCAAGCGATGATTCGCCACAGCCCTTTGTGCTCATCGTTGGCAGGCTTTGCAGCAGGGCTCTGAGTAGGGCTGGGCAGATCAGTACCAAGATCTAGAACCAGTCGCAGCAGGGCTTCTGGAGTTGCTGCGACCAGTGCGCTGGAGATGTCCGATGCAGGCACCTGCTGGGATAGCAACTCACGGCAGTGCTGGAGCCCACCCCCTGCCCAAAACAGGCCCCAGGCCCGTTTATCGAGCTGCAAGGCCACCCAGCGGTGCGGGCGGGCGTCATTGCGGATCAACTGCGCAGCCTTGGCCAGGCTCCAGCTGCGGCCAGCAGCCACAGATGGCTGGGACTCCAGCAGCAACCGACCTTGGGGGTCACGGGTGTAGCCAGTGACGACCTGCAGGGAGAAGACATCAATGACCTGAACTTTGCTGCCTGGCTTGCGCTGCTGCACCTCCGGCGACCAGAAGACCAGCGCCCCGCGCTCCTCAGCTAGGCAGCCCTCCATCTGGGTGTTGGTGGGCATCGCGCGCTCGCGCCTCGGCTACTGGTTGCTCAAGTCTGCCCCCATTGCTCTTGCACAAGAGCAGCAGCAGACCGATCGTTGGAACTCCCAGCCACCTGCAAATGTCCCCAGGCGATTCCAGTGACGATCCCTATGTGCGGATGAGCCTTGAGCTGCGCCAATCCACCGTGGTGTGGCTGGATGACTTGCGCAAGGAGTGGGGAATCCGCAGCCGTGGTGACCTGGTGAGCCGCCTGCTCGATGAACTGGCAAAGCCCACCACCGATGAGTAAGCCACTGTTGATTGCCGTCGGGATCCTGCTCAGTACCAGCGCAACGCTGGCCCAGCAGCCGGTGCAACCGCTGCCCAAGGCGGGAGGCTGCCCGCTTGGCTACTACAGCTCTGGCGGCTACTGCGTGCCCAGCTCCGGTGGCAACACCCGCGGCGCCATTGAGAAAAGTGGTGCTGGCTGCCCGCTGGGTTTTTATTCCTCTGGCAACTACTGCCTCAGCAGCCCTAGTAACGAGCGGGAAGCGATCCAGAAAAGCGGCAAGGGATGCCCGCTGGGCTGGTATTCATCAGGCGGCTATTGCGTCAAGAGCCGCTGATCGCCATGGGCTTCCGCTTTCGACGCTCCGCCCGCCTGGGCCCACTGCGTTTCAATTTCAGCAAGGGTGGATTGAGCTCCATTTCCGTTGGTGGGAGGGGCGCTTCGTTCAACATCCCCGTCGCCCGTAGTGGTGGTGCGCGCACCACGGTGGGAGTTCCTGGCACCGGTCTGAGCTGGAGCGTGGAGCACGCGCCGGTTCGTCCAGCTGTGATCCCTGCCGGGAGAGCGGAAGGGCTACCCAACAGCCGCCGGTGGCACAGCCATTGGGCTGCAGCTGATCAGCGGTGGAGCCGATCGCAGCGAGCGGCTGTTTCAGCGCTATCGAGCCGACCTCTGGGAAAAGGCCGCGGTGCTGGGGTTCCTGCTGGTGGCCCTGCCGGCCCTGCTCGGGGTCAGGCTCGGCAGCAGCGGCTTTGGCACGCTGCTCAGCGGTGGCTGGATCCCCCTGCTCAATTTGCTGGTAGCTCTGAAGGTGACCCTGGGCTCATGGGCCATGGTGCAGCGGCTGGTGCGGCACCGCGGGCTGCTCTGAGCGGGGGCACGTCGTCACCATCGGCTGAGCCCAGCAGCAGCTCGTCCAAGCCAGTGCTCTTGCAGGGGCATCCGTTGCAGGGTGCTTTTTTGGTTTGGCCCCAATTCTGGGAGAGGAGATCGCCAAACGATCAGAGCTGTTGATGTGAATCCAGCATTGATCTTTGCACTGTGATACCCAACCTGGGCCCTGATTCGTTAAATGCAGCGAGATCCCAGACCTCCCCCCAGCCATCTCCACAGACGTTCCCCCCGCAACGACAGCGTTGACGGGCTTGATTCGTCCAAATCAGCTGCCTCCCAAAGGATCCCATCAATGATGAGTGCTCCTGATCACCATGATTGAGGTTGCTTTTCAGGCAGCAAAACGCCTCCAAATAGGCGCCACAGTGATTAAGGTTTCGCGACTCACAGCGGATATCCACCCGATGCCTGCGCCACAGAAGCTCCGCCGCGGAGACTGCGACGCGATCAGCCGGCACTTGCGTGCCATCGGTCGGGTGCCCCTGCTCACGCCTGAGGAGGAAATCAGCCTGGGGCGGGCCGTGCAAAACGGCCAAAAACTGCTGGAGACAGCGGAAGAAATGAAGCTGCGCTGCGGCGGCCAGGAGCCCTGCCTGCAGGCCTGGGCCCTGGAGCTGGGCCTGACACCCCGTCAATTGCAGCGCCAACTGCGGCAGGCAGAGCGCGCCCGCGAGCAGATGGTGACCGCCAACTTGCGGCTGGTGGTGAGCATGGCGCGGCGCTACAGCCGTGGGCGCCTGGAACTCGACGACCTAATCCAGGAGGGGACCCTCGGCCTGATCCGCGCTGTCCAGCGCTACGACCCAAGCCGGGGCTATCGGTTTTCCACCTATGCCACCTGGTGGGTTCGCGAAGGCCTGGGCCGGGCCCTGCAGCAGCAGGGCCGCAGCATCCGACTGCCGGCCCACATGCAAGACCGCCTGCAGCGTCTGCGGCGCTGTCAGCAGGAACTGCGCCAGATGCTCGGCCGCGAAGCCAGCCTCGAGGAGCTGGCGGACGCCACCGAACTCAAACCGCTGGATATCCGGGAAGCACTGTTCCGCGCTCAGGAACCGCTCAGCCTCGACAGCGGCCACGGTTCGGAAGAGAAGCTGCGCCTGCTCGACACGCTGCGCTGCCAGGCCCAGCTGCCCCAGGACATGCTCACGGCCCATCTGTTGCAGAGCGACCTGGGGGCACTGCTCGAGGAGCTGCCTGCCCATGAAGCCGAGTTGCTGCGGTTGCGCTACGGCATCGACCAACCCGCACCCCTCAACCTCAGCGCCATCGCCCGGCAGATGGGCATCAGCCGCGACCAGGCCCGGGGGGTTGAACGCCGCGCCCACGCAGCGATCCGGCGCCTGTCGCAACGGGTGATCGACTATCTGGAAGCCTGATGCCCATGCGCCGTCCGCAATCTCTCCGCAGCCCGCATGAGCTGAACTACGGCCCAATGCCATGTGAATGGGACCAAGAGCGGTGCATGCTGAGCGGCGGCCGGCATGGCTGACACCGCGAGCTGACACCATGAGCTGGCACCCCCACCTCTGGCACCCCACCACCCAGGTGGCCACGAGCCCCGAGCCGCTGCAGGTGCACTCCGCCCGCGGCAGTGAGCTGGTGCTCGCCGATGGTCGCCGCCTGATCGATGCGATCAGCAGCTGGTGGGTGACCCTCCATGGCCACGCCGAGCCCGCCATTGCGGCGGCGATTGCCCGCCAGGCCCAGCAGCTGGAGCAGGTGATCTTCGCCAACTTCAGCCACGCCCCCGCCGAACAGCTGGCCACCCGGATCAGCGCCCTGACGGGCCTCGAGCGGCTGTTCTTCTCCGACAACGGCTCCACCGCCGTGGAAGTGGCGCTCAAGATCGCCTGGCAGTGGTGGCGCAACCAGGGCAGTGGCGACGCGGCGGGACTGCGCCGGCAGGTGATTGCCTTCGAGGGGGCGTACCACGGCGACACCTTCGGCGCGATGGCGCTGGGGGAGCGCTCGCTGTTTACCGACCCCTATGAGCCCCTGTTGTTTGCCGTGGCCCGTGTGGCCTGGCCCCACAGCCACTGGGGCGACGACGCGGTGGAGCAACGGGAACACCACGCCCTGCGCCAGCTCGAGCGGGCCCTGGAGACGCCCACCGCCGCCGTGATCCTCGAACCCCTGATCCAGGGGGCCAGCGGCATGCGGGTGGTGCGGCCGGCCTTCCTGCGGGCCGTGGCCGAGCGGGTGAAAGCCGCCGGCGCCCTGCTGATCGCCGATGAGGTATTCACGGGCTTCAGTCGCACGGGCGACCTGTTCGCCTGCCGCCGGGCCGGCATTCAACCCGACCTGATGGCCCTCTCCAAAGGCCTCACCGGAGGCTTCCTGCCGATGGGGGTGACGATGGCCAGCGAGCGGCTCTACCAGGGCTTCATCAGCGAGCGGCCCGAAGCCACCTTCTTCCACGGCCACAGCTTCACCGCCAACCCCCTGGGCTGTGCCGCGGCGCTGGCCAGCTTGGATCTGCTCCAGGCCCACCCCGAGCGCTTCCAGCAGTTCGAGCTGCGCCACACGCCCCTGCTCGAGGAGCTGGCCCAGCACCCCTTGGTGCGGCGGCCGCGCTGCGTCGGCACCATGGCGGCCTTTGATGTGGAAGCTGGCGAGGCCAGCTACCTCAATCCCGTGGGCAAACAGATCCAGCGCCACTGCCTAGAGCAGGGCGTGTACCTGCGCCCGCTGGGCAACGTGGTGTATCTGCTGCCGCCCCTGGGGATCAGCACCCCCCAGCTTGAGCAGTGCTACGGCGCTCTGCGTTCAGCCGTCGACGCCCTGGCTTAACCCGGCAGGATCACGCGATCGATCACGTGCACCACGCCGTTGTCGCAGGCGATGTCGGCCGTCACCACGGTGGCGTTTTTCACCTCGAAGGGATCGGCGCGGCGGATCGGGATCGGGGCGCCTTCCAGGCTCGGCAACTCCGGCTGCGCCACCAGGGCCTCCCGGGTGTAGGCACCGGCGATCACGTGATACTTCAGGATCCGCGCCAGCTGAGGTGGGTTGTCCACCAGGGTCTGCACCGTGCCGGGGGGCAGGGCATAGACGCCGTTGCGCACCAGCAGCTGGGGCAGGTGCAGCACCAGCCCCATCAGCACGGTGGTGGGCAGCACCATCAGCCACAGCACCTCTGCCGAGCGGTGGGTGAAGGGGGTGGGACGCCCGCCCCAGATCTGGCCGAACACACGGATCAAGCCAGCGCTGATCAGGGCATTGCTGAGCAACACCACCCCACCCAGCAGCCAGGGGTGGCCGCTGCTGGCCGTGAGGGCCAGCAACTCCCGCAGGGCCGCGAAGCCGGCGAAGGGGGGCAGGCCCATGAGACCGGCGGCACCGGCCAGGAAGGCCAGGCCCATCAGCGGCCGCCGGCTCCAGAGCCCCCCAGTTGGGTGAGGTCCTGGGTGACGTTGCTGATCACGATCGTGCCGATCGCCATCAACAGCAAGGCCATCGGCAGCGGATACACCAGCAGCAGATGGTCGGCCACGGCGCTGCCGCCCAGACCGACCGCCACAAACAGCAGCCCCAGCCAACTGCTCACCAGGAAACTCAGCGCCCGCTTGACATCGATCTGGGCCAAGGCAATCAGCGAGGCCACCACGGCGGTGGAGCCCCCCACCACCACCAGCACGCTCTGCACGAAGGGGCTGAGCTCCAGCAGCGGCTCTAGGCGCAACAGAACCCAGGCGCCACCCACCACCACCACCGCATTGCGCAGGATCGTGGAGGGCAGCGGACTCTCCATCGCCTCGTCGAGCCAGAGGTGAAGGGGGATCTGGGCGCACTTCCCCATCGGACCAGCGATCAGGGCCAGCAAGATCAGCTGGAATCCCGCTGGAAGGCTCTGGCCGTTATTGCTGAGGTCGGCAGCCCAGGCCTGAAGGCCATGAAAATTCCAGGTGCCGGCAACCGGCAGCAGGGCAATCACTCCGGCCAACAGGATCAGGTCGCCAAGGCGTTTGGTGAGAAAGGCGTCGCGAGCCCCCTTCACCACCAGGGGCTGGTTGTACCAGGTGCCCACGATCAGGTAGGTGCCGAGGGTGAGCAGCTCCAGGATCACGTAGCTGAAGAACACCGAATCGGTGAGCACCAGGGCGCACAGACCCGCCTCGAAGAAGCTGAGCGAGCCGAAAAACCGCGGCCAGCCCCATTCCATCTCTAGGTAGCCGATCGCATAGATCTGCACCAGCAGGTGCAGGCCCGTGATCACCGCCATCGCCACCAGGGCGGGCTCGGTCACCAGTCCGTCAAAGCCGACCCGCAAGCCGGCGGTGTCGAGCCAGGTCCAGTTGAAACTGATCGGCCGATACAGAGCCTCAGCGCCGGCGCGGGCATTGGTGTGCAGGGCTGATAGGGCGCAGACGCTATGGGCGAAGGCCACAGCCACCATCGCCAGATTGAGGTAGCCGCAGGGGCGGGGGCCCGTGCGGGAGATCACGCCTGGCGACCACGCCAGGGAGGCCAGAGCTGCGACCAGGGGGTACAGGGGCACAAGCCAGGCCGTCTGAAGCAGAAAGACGGTCACAATGTCAACCAAGCAGTGGAAATCACAACACTTGAGGCATTCAGACGGGCCCGAATCGGCCAGAGGTCAGCAACTTTAAGAAGCATTCAATGCCGTTGGGCGGGGAAAACAAAGGAATGCCCGATTCGCCTCAACAGCAACCCTGATCACTCCGAGGCACACCGCCCTGCTGCCGGCCTGTCCATGATCAGCCCAGTCGTCTCGCCGTGATGGCCTGCACCAAGTGCGGCTGCCGCCTGGGCCGTGGCCGGGGTGGCGCTGGCGCTGTCGCTCCTCTCCGACAGCCTGATGCAAGGCGACATCCCCTTGGGCGAACCGAGCCGCCTAGACCGCTCGAACGAGGCCCCAGCTCCGAGCGAAGCCAAAGGTTCCAACTAACCCGCAGCGCAGGCGATCGTCAGCACAGGGCTCAACCAGCCCGACGGCGCGCCAGAACGACCTTCACCAGCAGCGCCACCACGCCCGCCCCCAAGGCAATCCAGGCCAGCAGCTGAATCATCTGGGACCAGGGAGCCAACCATCCCTCCACCTGCGCATAGCCCTTGCCCATCGCCTGGCCCGCCAGGGTGAGTAGCAGGGTCCAGATCAGGCTGCCAGCGGTCGTCCAGGCCAGAAAAGCGGGTTGAGGCATCGTCTCGATGCCCGCCGGCACCGACACCAGGGTGCGCAGGCCAGGAATCAGCCGCCCCCAGAACACCACGGCCGCCCCATGCCGGTTGAACCAGCGGCGACTGCGGGCCAGATCGCCGACCTGGATGCCCAGCCACTTGCCCCGTCGCTCCAGCCACTGGCCGATTCGCTCCTCGCTGATCAACCGGCCGATGCCATACCAAAACCAGGCCCCCAGCACGGTGCCCACCAGCCCGGCCAACACGGTGGGGAGCAACTCCAAACGCCCCTGGTAGACCAGATACCCCCCATAGGGCATCACCACCTCCGAGGGGATGGGTGGGATGAGGTTTTCCAGCAACATCACCAGGGCGATGGCGCCATAGCCCAGCAGCGGGTTGGCCTCCACCGCCGAGCCGATCAGGTTGGACAAACCGTCGACTGAGGGCAGCGTCAAGGGAAAACCCTGGTGGCCGGGGTGATTAGGGTAGGCATCGCTTTGGCATCGCCCCAGGCTCCGATGCGGCGATCTGCCCCAAGCCCTGCCACCGCTGCCAACCTGAGCGCCACCCCCTGGAACGCGGTCAAAACGTGGCGGCAGCATCTCACCGTGCCCCAATTCACGGTGGTCACCGGTGCCCTCGTGATCGCCTTCGGCACCGTGATCCTGGCCAGCCCGCTCTGCTCCACCGACGCGGTGGGCCTGTGGGAGGCACTGTTCACCGTGACCTCAGCGATCACGGTGACGGGGCTGTCGATCATCGACATCAGCCGCGACCTCACCGCCTTTGGCCAGGTGGCCCTGGCGGGCCTGATCATCACGGGCGGCCTGGGCCTAATGGCGATCACCACCTTCCTGCAGGGTTTCGTGCAAGGGCACTCGGGCCTGCGCCACCGGCTCGACAGGGGCCGGGCCCTCGACGACTTCGGCGTGGGCGGCATCGGCCCCACCTTCAACAGCATCCTGATCACGGGCTTCTGCGTGATGGGGCTGGGCACCGTGGTGCTCTACGTCTTTGGTTTCACCGACATCTCCAATCCGCTCGAGCGCCTCTGGGCTGCGCTGTTTCACTGCATCAGCGCCTACAACAACGCTGGCTTCGGCCTCTGGAGCGACAACCTGGTGCACTACCGCGACAACCCCGTGGTGAATGGGGTCATCGCCACCATGATCGTGGTGGGCGGCATCGGCTGGCGGGTAATCAACGACCTGTGGAGCAACCGGGCCCGGCTGCAACGGTTGCGCCGGCTCAGCCTGCACACCCGTCTGGTGCTGCGCAGCACGGTGCTGCTGATCGGATTTGGCGCCCTGGGCCTGCTGTTCACCGAGCACTTCGCAGCCGGCGGCGTGATGGAAAACCTCCACTGGTGGCAGCGGATCCAGGTGACGCTGTTCCAATCCATCAGCGCCCGCACAGCTGGCTTCAACACCGTGCCCCTGTCGATCCAGACCTTCTCTGACGCCGGCCTGTTGCTGCTGATCGTGCTGATGTTCATCGGCGCCAGCCCCGGCGGCACCGGCGGCGGCATCAAAACCACCACCTTCGCCACCCTGATGGGGGCCACCCGCTCCACCCTCCAGGGCCGCGAGGAAGTGGTGATCCACCGGCGCCAGATCCCCGACACCGTGGTGCTGCGGGCCGTGGGCGTGACCCTGGCTTCAGCGATCTTCGTGATCCTGATGGCCCTGCTGCTGGGGCTCGGGCCCACCACCACCGGAGAGCCGACCCGCATCAGCTTCAGCTTCCTCGAGAAGCTGTTCACCTGCATGTCGGCCTTCGGCACCGTGGGGCTCGATCTGGGAGTGACCGCCCAGCTCAACCGCTGGGGCCAGCTGGTGCTGATGGTGGGCATGTTTGTGGGCAGACTGGGGATCCTGCTGCTGCTCTCAGCGATCTATGGCAGCCGGCCCCAACCGCGCGTGGGCTATCCCCGCGAAGAGCTCTACATCTGAACCCCCAAACCCATGACGAGCTGGTGGCACTGGAACCCTGCAGAAGGCGCCATCAAGGGCGGGTTTGCGGTGATCGGTGTGGGGCGCTTCGGCTCAGCCGTGTGCAGCGAACTGAGCAAGGCCGGGGCCGAGGTGCTGGCGATCGATGCCAGCCAGCGGGCGATCGATGAGCTGCGTCAGATGGACCCCGCCATCGAAGCGCGGGTGGTGGATTGCACCGATGAAGAGGCCCTGCGGGCCGCCGGCGTGCTCGACATGACCACCGTGGTGGTGGCCATGAGTGATCCGATCGAGGCCAGCGTGACAGCCACCCTGATCGTCAAGGACAGCGCCGGCAGCCGGGTCAAACAGGTGATCGCCCGTGCCACCAGCGATCTGCACATGAAGATGCTGCAGCGGGTCGGGGCCGATCGGGTGGTGTTCCCCTCGAAGATGCAGGGCCACCGGCTGGGCATGGAGCTGGTACGGCCCAACCTGCTGGAGCGCCTGCGCCTCGACGACCGCAACAGCATCGAGGAGATCCGCGTGCCCCAAGCCTTCATCGGCCAGTCGCTGCGAGACATCAATCTGCGCAAGAACTTCAACGTCAGCGTGCTGGCCGCCGGACCCGACAACCAGCTCACCGTCAATCCACCCGCCTCCCACGTGCTCCAGGCTGGCGAGCTGCTGGTGGTGATGGGCGCCAGCGACGCCCTGGCGGAGCTGCCCGGGGCCTAGACATCGAGGTGCCACACATTCTCGATCGACTTACCGGGTTATTGTCGGCAGTTCGCGCGATCGGCCATGTCTGAGCTCTCCGTCGCCCTGCTTCAGCCCGGGGCACTCACCACCCTGCTGGTGCTGGCTGGGTCGGTCGTGCTGTTCATCAGCGGCTGGCTCGCACCGGAGGTCACCGGACTGCTCGCTGCCGCGCTCCTAATCGTCACGGGAGTGCTCAAGCCCACGGAGGCGCTGGAGGGCTTCGGCAGCCCCGCCCTGATCACCCTGATGGGCCTCTTTGCCCTCTCGGCCGGGCTGTTCCGCAGCGGCGGCCTCGATCGGCTGCGGGCCCTGATCGGCTCCGATGCCGTGCGCAGCCCCAAGCGGATGATCACCCTGATGGTGGCCGCCGTGGGGCCGGTGTCGGCCTTCGTGCCCAACACGCCGATCGTGGCCAGCCTGCTGCCAGTGATCGAGGGCTGGTGCCAGCGCCGCCGCATCTCCCCCTCCAAGGTGCTGCTACCGCTGTCCTTTGCCACGGTGCTCGGCGGCACCCTGTCCCTGCTGGGCAGTTCGGTCAACCTGCTGGCCAGCGAGGTGAGCAGCAAACTCGGCTACGGCGCCTTCGGCCTGTTCAGCCTCACGCCGATCGGGCTGGGCGTGTGGCTGGTGGGCGGTTTGGTGATGGTGCTGCTGGCCGATCGCTTTCTGCCCGACCGCGGCAGCAACGACGACGACCTGGTCGCCAGTCTCGCCAGCAGCGGCTACCTCACGGAGGTGAAGATCCCTGCCGACTCCGAGCTGATCGGCCAGTCGCTGCATGGCAGCCGCCTGCAACGCCGCTTCGACGTGGACGTGCTCGAATTGCACCGCGCTAGCGAGCGCTTCCTGCCTCCCCTGGCGGACCGCACCCTGATGCTGGGTGATCGCCTGCTGCTGCGCTGCAGCCGCGAAGACCTGCTGCGGCTGCAGCAGGACCACACGGTGGTGTTAGCCCCAACCCCCGAAGAAGCAATCCGCCCAGACCAGCAGAACAACCAGCGAATGGTGGAGGTGCTCCTGCCCTCCGGCTCCTCCCTGGCCGGCGACTGCCTGCGGGATCTGCGCTTCCGCCAGCGCTACAACGTGACCGTGCTGGCCCTGCGGCGCGGCAACGCGGTGCTGCGCGAGCGCCTGGGCCGGGCCCAGCTGCACGAGGGGGATGTGCTGCTGCTGCAAGGGCCGAAGGATGCGATTCGCGGCCTGCAGGCCAACAACGATCTGGTGGTGCTTGAGCAACTGGAAAAGGACTTGCCCACCGTGAGTCGCAAGCGGGTGGCCCTGCTGATCGCCGCCCTGGTGATCCTGCTGACGGCCCTGAATGTCATTCCCCTAGTGGCGGCGGTGCTGTTGGGCACGGTGGCGATGGTGGCCACGGGCTGCCTGCGGGCGGGAGAACTGCAGCGGGCGATCCGCCTCGATGTGATCCTGCTGCTCGGATCACTGGCCAGTTTCAGCGTGGCGCTGGAGAAAACCGGTCTGGCAGCGGCCCTGGCTCAAGCCTTGCTGAGCAGCCTGCAGAGCTGGCCGGTGTACGCCGCGCTGGTGGTGGTGTTTTTGTTCACCACCTTGCTCACCGAGGTGATGAGCAATGCCGCCACCGTGGCCATGTTGATTCCGATTGCCGGTCAACTCGCCCAAGGCCTGAACCAGCCGCCGATGGCCTTCATTTACGCCGTGCTGTTCGGGGCCAGCCAGAGCTTTCTCAGTCCCGTGGGGTACCAGACCAACCTGATGGTGTTCGGCCCCGGTCGCTACCGCTTCCTCGACGTGGCCCGCTACGGCCTGCCACTGACGATGGTGATGACCCTGCTGGTGCCCTGGCTCGTGTGCCGCCAGTTCGGGATCTGATCCCGCTCAGGCGTGGCGATCCTGGCGCCAACGCAGGGATTGCCACACCAGAAACACCAGCACCACAGGCACCACCACCACCAGGGCGACGATGCGAAACTCATCCACCGCCGAGGTGACGGTGTTGGTGAGCACTTGCTCCACCAGATACAGCCCGTAAAGGCCCACCAGGATTCCGCCCTCAAGGCGGGAGATCACGCCGTGGGTCCAGAAGATCGGCAGACAGGCCAGGGTGGTGAGCACCATGATCGGGAAATCGCGATTCACCATCACGGGATCCACCGCCAGGCCCTGGCCACCGGAGGCCAAGCCGCACAGGCCGAGGATCAGGAGTTGGTTGAGCAGGTTGCTGCCCACCACGTTGCCGATCGCCAGATCGACCTTGCCGCGGTAAGCCGCCACCAAGGAGGTCACCAGCTCCGGCATCGAGGTGCCGGCGGCCACGATCGTTAAGCCGATCACGGTTTGGCTGACACCCAGGCTGACTGCAGCAGCAGTCGCTCCCTTCACCAGCACCTGGGATCCCACCACCAGCAGAACCAGGCCGCCAGCCAATTTGGCGGCAGCCACCGGTGGGGTGGCCCGATCGCTGTCGTCGATGTCTCCGGCCTCATCGGGGTTCTCCCCGGCGGTGCGCATCTCCCAGATGAGATTGATCGCGGTGCCCACCAGCAAGGCCAGGCCTGCCTGCCAGGTCAGCCGGCCGCCGGAGGCCATCCCCCACACCGCCATCGAAACCCCCAGCAGCAGGGGCACATCACGGCGCACCAGCCGGCTCTGAACCCGCAGCGGCACCACCAGGGCACTCAGACCCAGCACCACCAGCACGTTGAAGATGTTGCTGCCCACCACGTTGCTCACGGCGATCGCATCGCCGCCCTGGATCGTGGAGATCAGGCTCACAAACAATTCCGGCGCACTGGTGCCGAGCGACACCACCGTCAGGCCAATAACGATCTGGGGGATGCCCAGCAACAGGGCCACGGCCGTCGAGCCGCCCACAAACAGCTCGCCGCCGCCGAACAGCAGCAGGATCCCCACAACGATCTCAATGGCACTGGGCACAAGGGTCATCACGCCAGGGCCAGCGGGGGAACAACGTGGCGTGATTCTGAAGGGTCGACCGCCAAAAGATCGGGCGTCGAAACGCCCGACCTAGCCTGAAACCATTCATTCCCCACCCTTCTCCGTCCACCGTGACCGACCCGGACACCAACACCAGCGCCAGCGAACTGGACGCCCTGTTCTCCTTCCTGGGCCTCATTCAGCAGGATCAGGCGCTGCGGGATCTGCTCAACGATGTCATCAGCGCCCCCGATGTGGTGGCGATCGCCGCAACGCGGGGCTTCGTGTTCCAGGCGTCCACCCTGCTGGGCCTGTTTGAGCGCTGCAATGAAGCCCCCCTGGCACGCCAGGGACTGATGGACGAAAAATTAATTCGCGTCTATCTGCAACGGGAGCGCCTTCTCGGGGCTTAGCGCTGACCCAACAACTCTTCCCATGTGAGGGGCTGGGCCAGGGGCCGTCCCTGGGGACGCTGGTGGATGGGGCAGCTGGGGTAGCTGACCCGGTTGGATCGACTGGATTTGGAGCGAGTTGAGAAGGAAATCGAAGAAAACATCACAAATGAAATGAACGGATATGGATCTCGCACCGGAAGACCGCCATCCCCCGCAGGGAATCACACAAGGCGGTCTGGCTGAACAATCTGACGCGTGGGCCTGTCTTGGTCGGCAATCCCCAGGAAGCGCAGGGGATGAATGGTGCTGGTTCCGGCCTGCGCGGGCTCTGAAGCCCGCCGGCTTCTGCCGGATGTCGTGATCTTAGACCGAATTCCAGCCCAAGCAGCAGGAATATGGGGGCAGGGGGACTTGAACCCCCACAACGTTGCCGTCTGCGGATTTTAAGTCCGCTGCGTCTACCAATTCCGCCATGCCCCCGGCCTGGGCATCCTAAATTCAATTCACTCCACAGTCCCGCTGTGTCGCTGCCCGGATTGCTCTCTTCCATCTCCCCGGACACGCTGCTGGTGCTGGCGGCCTACGTCGTGCTGGGCGGCAGCTACCTGGTGGCCGTCCCTCTGCTGCTCTACGCCTGGATGATCAAGCGCTGGACCGTGATGGGCAAGCTGGAGCGCCTCGGCGTCTACGGCTTGGTGTTCCTGTTTTTCCCAGGCCTGATCCTGTTTGCCCCGTTCATCAATCTGCGCATGGCAGGCCAGGGCGAGGTTTGAACCCATGACCAACGGCAAGGCCCTGCTTCTCGCCCTGGGGGTCTTCGTTCTGGGGGGCCTGGGTTATGTGCTGTTTCAGTTCGGCGGGTTTGAGGGCTTCTCGGCTGGCATCGCCGCCTCAGCCCTATTGATGGTGCTGGTGCTCGCCTGGACCGGCAGCTATCTGTTTCGGGTGGTCACCGGTCAGATGACGTTCATCCAGCAACGCCAGCAGTACCGCGAGGCCTACGACGCCTTCACCACCGAAGAGCTGCAACGCAAGTTTGAGGCCCTCAGCCCCGAAGAGCAGGAGCGCCTGCTGCGGGAAACGGGTCAACTGGAGGAAGCCCCCCAGGGCGAGGCATAGGCTCACAGGCCGAAGCCCCTTTCGCTGCCGTGACTGCTGCTGCTGTGACTGCCGCCCCCACCCCAATTCAGCAGCGTTTCACGGCCCTGCGGCAACAGGGCCGCTGCGCCCTGATGCCCTTTCTGATGGCGGGGGATCCTGATCTGACCAGCACCCGGGCCAGCCTGCTGGCGCTGCAGGCCCACGGTGCCGACCTGGTCGAGCTGGGCATCCCCTACAGCGACCCCCTGGCCGACGGGCCGGTGATCCAGGCCGCCGCCAGCCGTGCCCTCAAGGCCGGCACCACCCCAGCCGGGGTGCTGGAGATGCTCCGCTCCCTCAAGGGTGAGCTCACCGTGCCGGTTGTGCTGTTCACCTACAGCAATCCCCTGCTCAACCGGGGCATGGAGGCCTTCTGCACCGCTGCTGCCGCCGCGGGAGCCGCCGGGCTGGTGGTGCCCGACCTGCCCCTGGAGGAAGCGGAGAAGCTCTCGGCGATCGCGGCCGCTGCGGGCCTGGATCTGGTCCTGCTGGTAGCCCCCACCACCCCTGCTGAACGGTTGGGCAGGATCCATCACGCCAGCCGCGGCTTCACCTATCTGGTGAGCGTCACCGGCGTGACGGGCGTGCGCACCAACCTGGAATCGCGGGTGGGCACCCTGGTGGGCCAACTCAAGGCCCAGGGCGACACGCCGGTGGCCGTGGGCTTTGGCATTTCCGGCTCCGAGCAAGCCCGCCAGGTGCGCGACTGGGGAGCCGATGGGGCCATCGTGGGCAGTGCCCTGGTGAAGGTGATGGCCGAAGCCCACGGGCAGCAGGCCGACGTAGCCGCCGCGGCCGGGCGCTTCTGCGCGGAGCTGCGCGCGGGCCTCGACGCCTGACAGGCCAGCGCGTGCTGTTTTCCCCCGCCTGCGAACGCAACCAGGGCCCGATCCTGGCGGTGCTCCAAGACTGGCTCCCTGCCGGTGCCCAGGTGCTGGAAATCGGCTCGGGCAGCGGCCAACACGCCGCGTTCTTCTGCCAGCAGATCGCCGGCCTCACCTGGCAGGCCAGTGAGCGCCAGGACAACCTGGCAGCTCTGCAGGCCCAGCTGGCGGCCCTGAGCCCAGGCCTGCCGCCTGCCATCGCCCTTGATGTGACGGACGCAGGGCAGTGGCCCCGCCAGAGCTTCGATGCGGTGTTCACGGCCAACACCGCACACATCATGCCGGCTACGGCCGTGCCCCTACTGCTGGCCGGCGCGGCCCGGGTGCTGCGACCAGGCGGGGTGCTGCTGCTCTACGGCCCCTTCCACGACGGGGGCGTGCACACCGCCGCCAGCAATGCCGCCTTCGACCAACACCTGCGCAGCCTCGATCCGGCCATGGGGGTGCGTGACGCCCTGGAGCTGGTGGAACAGGCCCAGGGCCTCGGCCTCGCGGCCCTGGCCGATGTGGCCATGCCCGCCAACAACCGGATCCTGGTGCTGCAGCGGTGATGAGTGACGTCAGCAACTGGTTTGGCGCCGTGGCCGCTGCCTATGCTCGCCACCGGATCACCTACCCAGCAGCCTTCTACGCCGCCTTCCTGGCTCGCCTCCCCGCCAATCCCCTGGTGTGGGATTGCGGCTGCGGCAGCGGCCAGGCCTCGGTGGATCTTGCCGAGGCTGGTGCCCGGGTGATCGCCACCGATGCCAGCGCCGCCCAGCTGGCGGCGGCCGGCCCCCACCCCCGCATCCGTTATCAGCAGGCCGATGCCACCGCCAGCGGCCTGGGCGATGCCAGCCTCGATGGAGTGCTGGTGGCCGCGGCCGTGCACTGGTTCGCCGGCGAGCCCTTCAACTCGGAAGTGCGGCGTGTCTGCAAACCAGGAGCCGTGATGGCCTGGATCGGCTACCTGCCGTTGCTGTTGCCCGAGGCACGGCTCCAGGCCCCACTGGATGCCTTCCACAACAGCACCCTGGCACCCTGGTGGCCGGCCGAGCGGAAATGGGTGGAGCAGTCCTACGCCGGCCTCGTCTTCCCCGGCGAGGAGTGGCCCTTTCCGACCGGACTCTGGATCGAACGCCACTGGACCCTGAGCGAGCTGATGGCCCACATCGGCACCTGGTCGGCGGTGCAGCGCAGCCGGGAAGCCGGGATCGATCCTCTGCCCGCCCTGCAGGCAGAGCTGGCCGTCCTCTGGCCCGACGCGGGCACGGCACCGCTGACGGTGCGCTGGCCGTTCATGGGGCGCTGGGGATCACCAGGCTGAGCAGCCGGTAGCCCCCGCTCCATCCGACCAGAGGCGGTCAGAGGTGGTATTTGGTCGCTGCCTGGTTTTTGCAGGTGGTCTTAGCCACGTCAATCGACTGACGCTTCTTCATCTGCTGCACCACGCAATCGCAGGTGAAATCCTGCATCCCTTCGGGAGCGGGCTTGCCGGATGCCTTCACCTCATCGTTGACCGCCTTGAGGCAGTACTTGCGAACCATCTGATCCATCATGTTGTCTCCAGCCAGGGCGCCAGCGGAAGCGAGACCGAAGCCTGCGACCATCAACACAACACCAAGGCCCAGGGAGCGGCGGCGCATGAACATCCAGAAAGCGATCTCTCAAACGTAACGCCACTGCAAGACACCTGTGGCGTGGCACCCGTAGCCTCAGGCGCGACCGATCACCACCACCATGCGCTTCGTGCTCTGGGGCACCTACTGCGACAACGCGCTCGAGAGGCGCACCCCTTACCGGGAAGAGCATCTAGCTGGGCTGCAAAAGCTTAAAGATGCCGGCACCCTGATCACCCTCGGCCCCACCGAGGGCAGCACCCACGTGTTCGGCATCTACGAAGCCGACAGCCTGGACCAGGTGGAAACCCTGGTGAAAGGTGACATCTACTGGCGCCAGGGCATCTGGACCGAAGTGAAGGTGTACCCCTGGATTCAGGCCTTTTAAACAGGTTTCAAGCCCGCGGCCAGTCCAACTGGGCCTGCTGCCACACGTAGTCGGCCACCGCCTCCGGTCCGCCGTCTCCGAGCACGGCCCCACAGCCCGACATCTGTCCGAGCCCAACGGCGGCGATGGCGGCAATCCGCTGGGCATCGTGAATGCCATTGCGCTCCAGGGCGGCCAGCCGCAGGGTTTTGCCGCGGCGAATGATGTTGCCGCCGTTCACATGGCAACCGGCGCAGTGATTCGCAAACAGCTGGCCCCCATCGGGGCCCGCAAGGTTCGCCCGGGCCGGCGTCACCCCCATGAGCAGCATTGCCGCCAGCAGCGCCGGCAGCACGGCCCGAAACACGGTCCGCCACCAAGCCGAGCCATCCCACCCGCTCTGCTCCACCACGTCCATTCCGTCATTGCTGGTCCCAGTGTGCGCCCACGGCGGCAAGACCAGCCCAACAAAAAACCCCGGGTAAGCCGGGGTGAACTGTCTTCAGACATCTGGCAGTAGGCCTATCGGCCGAAGCCAATGCTCACTCTTCGTCTTCGTCGGTGGCGCCGGCGGGGATCAGACGAATTTGTTTGCGACCAAGCTTGATCTCAAATTCATCACCGGGCTTGAGATCGAGAAGGGCCGTGTAGGCCTTGCCGATCAAGAGGTTGCCGTTGCCTTGGACGGTGGCCACATAGCTGAGCTTGCGACCGCCCTTGCCAACCTTGCCAGTGCCGCCAAGCTCAACACCCTTGGCTTCCAGCAGAGCCTCGTAGAAGGCCGTGAAATTGAGGCGCTCGCCGCCGTCTTTCTTACTAGAGACATACCCGCAAGCCCGGACGATCTCCGACTTGCCCACATCGCCAAGCTCTTTGACCTTGGCCAACAGTTCTGATCCAGTGAGCATCGATTTAGGGGTTGGGTGGGATGGGAGGGGACTTCCCAAGGTGATTACATCCAGAATGTACAGCATTAACAGCAGCTGCCAAGCTTTACCGTTCAAATCAACGCCAGAAGATTCAGCCCACTTCCAATGGCGCAGCGGGGAGCAGTGATAGAAAGCACACCGAGGTGGTGAGATGGATGGAGAGCCTGCGTGTGCTGCGTCCGGGCGATCTTGATCAGGTGACTGCTGTGTATCGCGAGGCGGTGATCAGCCAGGCCCAAGGCCTCTACACCCCTGCCCAGATTGCGGCCTGGTCCAACCACGCCACCAGCAGCAACACCATCAAAGAAGCGCTGCAGCGTGGGTACGGCCTGGCCAGTTGCGGCAAACTCGGCCAACACGGCCAGGCCACCGGCCAGACCAGCCCAGCAGTCATTGAAGCCTTTGGACTACTCGATCCCGTCGATCGACTGTCGTTGCTGTACTGCCGCGCACGCTCCTGCCGGCAAGGCCGCAGCAGCGCCATTCTGCGGGCCCTTGAGCTCTATGCCAGGCAACAGGGTTGTCGCCAGTGGCGCACCGAAGCCAGTCAATTGTCGAAACCGTTGCTGCTGCGCCTCGGCTGGTGCATCGATGCGGAGGAAACTGTGATTTTTGCTGGCGAGTCCTTCCAGCGATGGCGGATGATCAAGACCCTGAGCCCATCCCCCGGCTGGACGGGACCTAACGCGGTGAAGACCCCCGGTGGCTGAAGCCCAGCTGCAGCAATTTCTGGACAAGGTGCGCCAGCTGAATGCCTTTGTGGCCCTCAGCGAGGCCGATCCGATCCTGCACGAGGCGCTGAGAGATTGCAGCGATCACCACGCCGTGGTGGCCCTGGCCCGCAGCCGGGGCTTCGAAATCGGCCGGCGCTGGGGAGAAACCGATCCCCCTGCTGCCGCGGGCGACAACCTGCTGGCCGCAGGCTGCCCGCCGGCGGGAGAAGAATCCATCACCGTGCTGGTCGAGCAGCCCACCTGGCGGCTGGAGCGCATCCATTCCTGTCAGGCGTCAAGCCCGCCGGGCTTCTGGTACGACCAGACTGAACACGAGTGGGTGGTGTTGCTCCAGGGCAGCGCCAGGTTGGCGTTCGACGGCGAAGAACACCAGCGGGAGCTCTGCCGCGGCGACAGCCTGCTGATTCCTGCCCACCAACGCCATCGGGTGGCCGCTACCGATCCTTCTCCCGGATCCGTATGGCTGGCCCTGTTCTGGAAGGAGGCTTGCGGAGGCTGAGGCTGCGCACCAGCCAAAAGGCACCAGCCAGAGCCAGCACAGCCAACCCGAGGCCAGCGAGCAGCTGGGGCTTGCTCTCGGCACCGGGGGGCAGCACGATCACCTTCCGTGCCACGGCGGTCATGGCGGTGAGCAACACCAGCTCGATCTGCACCACGTGGCGGCGCAGGTAGGAGGTGATGTTCTGCAGCACCTCCAGGGCAATCAACAGGGTGAGGAGATCCCCCAGCACTGTGTTGAGTTTGCCGCCGAGCCAAGGGGTGTCTGGCTGCACAACCGCCAGGGCCACCACACCGATCAACTGCATGGTGCCGGCCACCATCACCACCAGCAGCACAACCCCGAGAACCTTGGCCAGGAGCTGCTCGCTGCGGTCGATCAGGTAGAGGTAATTGGCGTCCTGCAGCAGCCTGCGCAATTTGATCATCCCCGAAGGCACCTAGTTCTTGAACTGCTCGTAAATAGGACGCGCCTGGGTGTCGCTGGGTGAGTTTTCCAGTTGGGTGTCACAGGTGATCGATCCATCCGGACCGGTGACGCAGTTTTTGGGCTTCACCTTGGTGGAAGGCCCCACGGAACTGCCAGGTCCTACCAAGAAACTCTCGGCCTGGGCCCAGGCAGGGGACACTCCAAGGCCGCAGGCCAGGCTGATCGAACCGCAGGCCGCCAGGGACGACCAGAAAGCGGTGGTGCGCGGCATCGCGGGGAAAAAGGACATCACCCCACTTTGACCTGGAAACCTCAAGGTTGTTGGTCTTGACGGATTTCCTGCAACAGCAGATCCAACTGGCCCAGGGAAGCCTCAAGCCCGGGCAGCCCAGCGTCATCCGACCCACCGGCGTCGTCCTCGCTCTGCCACAGCTCTTCCACCCGGCACAGCTGGTCGGCCAGCCCCGGCAGCCCATCGCGGCTGTAGGTGCGCTGCAGCACCTCCAGCAACACCGGCATCCGGATCGAGCCCGCCTGCAGGGCGCGCCGCAGATCCGCCTGGGTGCGCCCCGTGTGCCGCAGCCAATCCTTGAGGAAGGTCTGCAGATCCTCGAGCTCGTTGCTGGTGAGGGTGGACATCGCCGTCAGCGATCCAGGGGGAACCAACGGTCCAGTCTGCGCTGGGCCCGCAACCGAATGGCATCGGTGCGGTGGCGGGTGCAGAGGCCAAGCAGGGCCGTAAGCGCCACCAGATCATCACTGAAGCCCACAGCGGGGATGAAGTCGGGAATCAGATCGAGGGGCACCAACAGATAGGTGAGGGCCGCCAACACCGTGAGCTTGGCCGAGGCCGGCGTTTGGGGATCGAGCAGCAGCTCCAGACATTCCAGGGCTGGACGGGCCAGGGTGCGACCGGCTCGTCGCAGCAATTTGAGCAACACCGCCTCATCCACCACGGTGCTTTCCAGCACCTGAGCATCCACAGAAGCGGGATCCACGGAAGCGGCATTCACGGAATCCGTCACGGGCAGCACAGCAGCCAACCCTTCCATTCAACGCTCCAACGGGGGCTAAACAACCTCCACCAAACCGCTGTCGATGCCGGTTGTCCGCAACTTGCGCAGCGCCCGCTGCACCACTTGACGGCAATATTCGCGGCTGCACTCCAGCTGGCGGGCCACCTCAGCCAGGGTGCGCCATTCATGGCTGCCATCGAGGCCAAAGCGCAGCATCACCACGGTGCGCTCCTTGGGGGTGAGGTTGGCGCGATCCAGCAGGGTCCACACCGTGGCCGTGCGCTCTGCAAGCTCGGCTCGCTCCATCGGCGGCAGCTCCGGGCTGGGCAACACGTCCACCAATTTGGAGGGGTCCGACTTCGACTTCACCACCCCCTGCAGACTGACGGTGATGCTGCGCAGCTCGCAGCCCAGCAGATCCTCTACCTCGGCCAAGGGCAACTGCAGGATCTGGGCCAGTTGAGACGGCCGGGGAGCCGTGCCATTGGCCTGGAGATAGCGGGCTTTGGCCGCCCGCAATTTGGTCAGTTTTTCATTCACATTCACGGGAATGCGAATGGTGCGGCTCTGGGTGGATAGGGCACGGTTGAGCCCCTGACGAATCCACCAATAGGCGTAGGTGCTGAATCGGTGGCCGCGGGTGGGGTCGTATTTCTCCACGGCTCGGGTGAGGCCCAAGGTGCCTTCCTGAATCAGATCCAACAGATCCAGGCCCTTGTTTTGATAGCGCTTGGCCAGGTTGACCACCAGCCGCAGATTGGCCGTGATCATCTGATTTTTAGCCCGTTCGCCCGTTTTGAGAGTGCGGCGCTCCAACTCGTCGAAATCGCAGGCGGGGCCGGATCCTCCGGCGTCGCGGCAGCGCTCCTGCAACTCCGCCATCGCCTGCACCTTTCGGCCCAAGGTGAGTTCCTGCTCCGGGGTCAGCAACTGATGCCGGCCGATCTCACCGAGAAAGGCGCTCAAAGAGCTCGCCATGGTTCACGCATGCAGTGAATTGAACCTAAGGGCAATGTGCAACCAGAAACCGACCAGCAGAAAAGCTTCCAACTTTCAACCTTCCTTCCCAATTTCATGCCTTGTGCGGTTTTCACAAAGGCTGCGGATTTCTCCATGCCAGCAAAGACTGCTGCATCGATCACGCCCCATGGGCCACAGCAGGGGAGCAGAGCCGGCAGTTACGGTTGCAGGCCATTGCCTCTACCCCATGTTCGGCTTTGCCGCGATCCCCCCTGATGTGCTCTCCCGGGCGGGCGTGGCCTACGTGCACTACCTGAGCTTCATGCTCTGCTTCGGCGCCCTGGTGTTGGAGCGGCGGCTGATCAAGCCCAGCCCCAGCAAAGCCGACGCCACCTTGATGGTGATCACCGATGTGGTGTACGGACTGGCGGCCCTGGCCTTGCTGGGTAGCGGCATCCTGCGGGTCCTGTACTACGGCCAGGGTTCTGAGTTCTATACCCAAAACCCGCTGTTCTGGTGGAAGGTGGGTCTCTATCTGAGCGTGGGCGGGCTGTCGCTCTACCCCACGATCACCTACATCCTCTGGGCCATTCCCCTGCGCAAGGGCGAACTACCCCAGGTGAGCGAAGCCCTGGCGAATCGCCTGGGCTGGATCCTCAACATCGAACTGGTGGGCTTTGCCCTCGTGCCCCTACTGGCCACCCTGATGGCCCGCGGTGTGGGGCTCCCGGCCGCCTGATGGGGGGCCGTCGTGCCCTTCCACTCCTGGCCGGGCTGCTCTGCGGCCTGGTCCGCGCTGCCTGGTCGGCCCCTGCGCTGCCCGATCCCTGCCCACCGCTGCAGGCGCAACGTGCCGTGGACCTCACTGAGTCGCGGCCGATGCCACCCGCTGTGCCGCCCCCCAGCCCCGCCGACTACCGCCACCTCATCAAGCCCACACCCCTGGGCTGGCCGCGCTTGAACCATTGGTGCGTCTGGATCGAGCCCGGCGCCAGCGAGGGCCCGGCAGCCCTGTGGGATAACCGCTGGCGCCAGGCGGTGGATGGGGCCCTAGCCAGCTGGCAGCAGATCCTGCCGATCACGGTGGTGGCCGACCCCGCCCGCGCCCAGGTGCAGCTCCTCCGGCGCAGACCGCGCGTGCAGAACCAGCGGGCCAGTCACGGCCGCGCCACCTTGACGCTGGTAGAGGTGCAACGGGGCGCGCCGGGACAACTCGCCGGCCTATGGCAGCTCGAACCCCAGGTGACCGTGCAACTCAGCCCCGGCCAGGGCGTGCAGGCCATGCAAGCCACGGCCCTGCACGAGCTCGGCCACGCCTTCGGGCTCTGGGGCCACAGCGATCAGCCCGGCGATGCCCTCGCCGCCATCCCCGGCAGCCAGCCGGTGCTGGAGCTCAGCCCCCGCGACCGGGCGACCTTGCGCTGGCTGCAGGCCCAACCCGGGCTCAAGGGCAGCTCACCAGGAACAGCGCTGCCCCCTGATGCCTCGCGCTAAACGCTGGGGATCACCTCTCAGGTTGCGTTCTATTGCGCGGCGTAACGTTGTTTGTGATTCGGCTCGATTGGGCGAAAGCGCGCCACGGACTCACATACGTTTCGCGCTCACAGCAATCCCTGTCCGATGCCCTTGCCAGTTTTAGCCACCAAACCGCTCACCAACAACGCCCGGGTGAGCAGCTTTCTGGCCCCCGGTGAGGAGACCCCGCGCCAGAGCGACACCACTTGCTTGCAGCGAGATCGGGCCGCCACCGACGCACTGATCGAGCAGGCCTACCGCCAGATCTTTTTCCATGCCTTCAAGGTGGATCGGGATGAGGTGCTGGAATCCCAGTTGCGTTCCGGCCAGATCAGCACCCGCGACTTCATCCGCCAACTGCTGCTCTCGGAGAAATTCCAGCGAGATTTCTACCGGTGCAACAGCAACTACCGGGTGGTGGAGCAGGTGGTGGGCCGGGTGCTCGGCCGCCAGGTGCATGGAAAAGCCGAAGAGATCGCCTGGTCGATCGTGATCGCCGAGCAGGGGCTGCCCAAGTTTGTTGACGCCTTACTGAATTCCGACGAATACCGCGACAACTTCGGCGACAGCCTGGTGCCTTTTCAGCGCTCGCGGGTACTTCCCGGCCAGGCCGTAGGCACCATGCCCTTCAACCAGCAAGCCCCCCGCTACGACTTCTACTGGCGTGAGGCGATGGCCAGGCGCGCACCCACCGGAGGATTAAACCCCTGGACAGACGGCGGCGGCTGGGCCCGCCCAGCCTGGCTGGAAGGCCAGCCCACACCAAAGGTTCAAGCTATCTGGCAATACACCGTGGCTACCGGAGGCTTCGTGCTCACCGGCCTGGTGATCTGGATTGCTGCGGCCATGCTCAGCACAGGCTAAGGCGGTCCTCAGCCCCGCCGGGGGGCGCCGCGGCGGGCTGCCAACACCTGCTGCACCTGGCGCCAACTGACGCCGTGGTGGGCCAGGGCCACCTGCAGGTGGAAGACGATGTCGGCCGCTTCACCGGCGATCTCGGCGGCGTTGGCGTCCTTGCAGGCCATCACGAATTCGGCGCTCTCCTCGCCGATCTTTTTAAGGATGCGGTTGTCGCCCCCCTCCAGGAGCTTGTTGGTGTAGCTGCCGGGCTCGGGATGGTCGCGGCGCCCCTCGATCACACGCATCAGCTCGGTGCACACATCGGCCGGCGGCGGCGCAGCCGCTGGGCCTCCGGCTGTGGGCGCGGGGCCGTCGTCGTAGAAGCAGCTGCGGGCACCGGTGTGGCAGGCCACATCGCCGCGCTGCTCAATGGTGAGCAGCAGCACATCGGCGTCGCAGTCGTAGCGCAGACCTTTGAGGCTTTGAAAGTGGCCGCTGGTGGCGCCCTTGTGCCACAGCTCCTGCCGCGAGCGGCTCCAGTAGTGCACCTCACCGCTGGCCAGGGTGCGCTCGATCGCCTCGCGGTTCATCCAGGCCACCATCAGCACGGCACCATCGAGCCAGTCCTGGGCCACGGCGGGGATCAGGCCGGCCTCGTTGAACTGCAGGCTCGCGAGCAGTGCGGCTGTGGATCCGGGATCCGGGGCCTGAAATGATGCCTTCACGGGCTGCCAATCCATCGATCCCGATTCTCCCGCACCACTCGCTGTCCCAGGGGATGACCGCCGCCTTCACCTGCTCGAAGACCTTCAGTGGGTATCCCTGCTGCCACCGCCAGTGGCGCCACCCGGGCCACTGCCGCTTCGTGCATGGCTACAGCCGCAGCTTCACCTGCTGGTTTGAGGCCACCGCCCTCGATGCCCACGGCTTCGTGGTGGATTTCTCCAGCCTCAGCTCCCTGCAGGCCCAGCTGGCCGAGCAATTCGACCACACCTTTCTGGTGAATGCCGACGACCCACTGCTGGAGCAGTGGCAGGCCCTGCACGACCAGGGCGCCCTCGACCTGCGGGTGATGGACAACGTGGGCATGGAAGCCAGTGCCCAGCTGGTGTGGAGCTGGGCCAACGCCTTGCTGCAGGCCCGGGATGGGGGACGCACCTGCTGCTGGAAGGTGGAGGCCCGCGAAAACGAGAAAAACGCCGCCTGCTACACGGCGGTGCCTGAGTGGTTCGGGGCCACTCCAGGCGGCTGAGCCGGCCGGCAAGGCAGATCCGCCGCATCTATGCCAGGGTCAGCGGGCCTTCCCCAAGCCAACCTTGGAGCGACTGGCCACCGCCTGGGCCATTTTTCAGGGGCTGCTGATTGAGGCCCTGCCGTTTCTGCTGATCGGGGTGGGCATCGCCAGCCTGGCCCGCTGGCTCGCCCCCGGTGGCGCCTGGCTGCGCAAGCTGCCGCGCGATCCCCTGCTGGGTCCGCTCACTGGCGCCGCCCTGGGTTTTGCCCTGCCGGCCTGTGAGTGCGGCAACGTGCCGGTGGCGCGGCGGCTGCTCGCCGGCGGTGCCCCCCTGGGCACGGCCCTGGGCTTTCTATTCGCCGCTCCGGTGCTGAACCCGATCGTGCTGGCCAGCACCTGGGCCGCTTTCCCCAACCAACCCTGGCTGCTGGCAGCCCGGCCCGCCGGTGCCCTGCTCCTGGCCCTGCTGCTGGCGAGCGTGCTGCGGCTGCTGCCCGAAACGGCCCTGCTCGATCCGGTGCTGCTGGAGGAGCGGCGGCTGAGCCAACCGCTGGCGGAGGTGGGACTGCTGGAGCGCCGCACTGGCTTAGTGGGAGCCGTGAGCCCCCCGCCGCTGCCGGCCAAGCCGACCCGCCCGCCGCTGCAGGAGGTGCTGCAGCAAGGCAGCCGCGAGTTTCTGGATCTGGCGGCGCTGCTGGTGCTGGGCTGCGTCATCGCCGCCACGGTGCAGACCCTGCTGCCCCGCAGCTGGTTGCTGGCGGTGGGGGGAGCCCCGACCCTGTCGGTGCTGAGCCTGATGCTGCTGGCGGTGGTGGTGTCGGTGTGCTCCAGCGTGGATGCCTTCCTGGCCCTGGGCTTTGCCGCCCAGATCACCCCCGGGGCCCTGCTGGCCTTTCTGGTGCTGGGGCCCGTGGTGGATCTGAAGCTGCTGGGCCTGTTCCGGGTGCTGCTCCAGCCCAGGGCCATCGCCATCACCGCCGCGGCCGCCACCGTGGCCGTGCTGGTGCTGGGCCAGTGGGTCAACCTGGTGCTGCTGTGATGCGCGCCCTCGCCCTGGCCCTGTGGGGAGCGGTGCTGCTGGGGAGCACCCTCAGCGGGCGGCTGGATCTGCTGCTCAACGGCGTCTTCCACCCGCTGGTGGGCCTGAGCGGCGTAGCCCTGCTGGTGTTCGCCGGGTTGGTGCTGAAGGCCGACCGCGACCTGGCCATGGGTCCGGGTCGGCGGCTGTCCACGCCGCGGGCCACCCAGCTGGCCTTGGGGCTGAGCATCGCCGTCGCCCTGCTGGTGCTGGCGATCCCACCCAACCCCTCCTTCAGCGATCTGGCCGCCAACCGCCCGGCCGAGCTGGGCGAGGAGGCGGAGCTGAGCTTCGTGCTGCCGCCGGCCCAGCGCACCCTCACCGATTGGGTGCGGCTGCTGCGCAGCCAGCCCGATCCCAGCCTCTACGCGGGGGATCCGGTGCGCATCAGCGGATTTGTGTGGCCCCAGGACAACGACCAACCCCAGCTGGCCCGGCTGCTCGTGCGCTGCTGCCTGGCCGATGCCACGCCGGTGGGGCTGCCCATGCGCTGGCCGGCGGGCCAGAAGCCCAGGGCCGATCAATGGCTGGCGGTGCAGGGAACCATGGCGATGGAGGAGCACAACGGCCAAACCCGCAGCGTGGTGGTGGCCGAGCAGATCAGGCCGATCCCCCGGCCCCGCCGGCCCCTCGAACCGTGAGCAGGGGAGAGCCATGAACCAGGCCACGAAACGGGTGCTGCTGCTGTTGGCGGGCGGGCTCGGCCTGGCAGCCCTGCAGCAACAACTGCTGCTGCGGCGCCCACCCCGGCTGCTGGAGCTCCAAGCCTCCAGCGCCAGTTCGGGGCCGGCGGCCCTGGATCTGCGCTTCAGCCGGCCGATGCTGCGCGCCAGCCTCGAGCGCGACAGTGCCCTCAAACCACCGCTGGCCTGGCGCTGGCTGGGGGAGGGCAACCCCCTGCGCCTGCTGCTGCGGCCGGGTCAAACGATCCCCGGGCCCCTAACGCTCCTGCTGGCCGGCGTCGACCGCCGCAACCTGCCCCTGCCACGCCAGCGCTGGCGCTGGGACCCCCGGCCGCGGCTGCTGGCGGTGGTGCCGGTGCCCGGCGGCGAGCAGTTGCAGCTGCAACGGCGCGATGGAAGCTGGCAGCCGCTGACGCCGGTGTGGCCCCAGCTGGCCCAGGTGATGCCGCTCGGCAACGGCTCCGGGGTGGCCCTGCTCAGCGGCAACGACCAGGGCTCCCATCAGCTGTGGCTGCTGCCGCTGCAGCAACGCAATCTGGTGCGGGCACCCCAGACGCTCTCCGAACCCCGGCCCGGCCAACTCCAGCCGCTCAGCAGCGCCCCCCTGCTGTTTGCCCACCTGAGCAGCAACCAGCGGGGCGATCTGCTGGTGCAGTCGGCCACCGCAGCATTGGATCCAGGCAGCACTGTGCTGCGCCGCGTGCAGGGGGGAGAGGTTGCCATCCCCCAAAGCGCCACCGGGCCCATGCAGCTGCTGCCGGAGGGGGGAGGGCTGGTGGTGCCCGAACTGGAGGGCCTGACCCTCCACAACCTGCCGGGGCAGCCCAGCCGGCGCCAGGTGCTGCCGGGGAGCCGGGAACTCAGCAGCTTCTGCCCCGTGAGCGGCCGCGCCCTGCTGGTGCGCCACTGGCCCGACTACCGGCGCTCCTTGGAGCTGGTGGAACCCGGCCAGCCGCCGCGGCAACTCTGGATCGGCGGGGAAGCCGTGCTGGCCAGTGCCTGCGACCGGGGCGGCGAGCGGGTGTGGCTGGTGGTCAGCGACTGGGCCCGGGGATCGCACCCCCAGCTATTGGCCCTGGATCGCCGCGGCCAGCTGCTGCAGCAACGCCCGCTGACGGGCTGGGAGGTGGAGCCCGGTGCCCCGTTGCTGTTTGATCCCAGCAGTCAACAGCTGCTGCTCACCCTGCGCTCCAGGGCCCGGGCCACTGAGGCGGCCCAGCCCGTGCTGATCGAGGCGACCACGCTGGAACTGCGCCCGCAGGCTAAGCCGGTTCGACTGGCCCTGTGGCTAGCCGCGGGCTGAAAGCCACTGGGCCTGCAGGGCTGCGATCGGCAACAGCCCCATGCAGAGCACGCCGATCAGGGGGCCCGGCGGCAGGTTGATCGCCGGCTGGATCGCCAACAGAAATCCTGCGCCACTGAGGACCAACCCCACCAGGGCCGAGCGCCCCAGGGCCTGGCGCAGGCTGGTGGCCCCAGCGAGGGCCACCAAGGCCGGGGCGCCCATCAGGGCAATCACCAGCACCACCCCCACCGCCGTCATGGCACTCACCACCGTGAAGGCGGTCACCAGGGTGAGCAGCAGCCGCAGCCGCTGCACCGGCAGGCCAGCGCTGGCGGCACCGAGAGGATCGACCCCGAGATACACGTAGTGGTGGTAGCGCCAGGCCAGCAACAGGAGCACCGCGGCCAGGGCCAGCAGGCTGCGCAGCAGATCGATCGGCCCGGCCGCCAGCAGATCGCCGAACAGCACCGCCTCCAGATCCACCCGGATGTGCAACAGGGGAATCAACAGCACCCCCAGCCCCAGAAAGCCAGCCAACACCGTGTTGAGCACCGCCTCATCGCCCGCCTGGCCCGGGCGATCCCGGCGGCTGAGGCGCTCCGCCAACAGGGCACCGGTCACGCCGCTGATCACCCCGCCCAGGCCCGGATCGAGCCGCAGGGCCACCGCCAGGGCCAGGCCCGGCAGCACCGCGTGGGACACGAGGTTGGCCAGAAACAGCCGCCGCTGCACCAACAGCAGGGTGCCGGCCAGGGGACAGAGAGCGCCGATCACCAGGGCCAGCAACAGAGGCAGCAGCCACCAGAGAGTCTCCATAGGATCACCACACTCCGCCGCAGCCTGTCCGGCCATGTCCACCCAGGTTGCCGCCCCAAGCGACCGCCAACAGCTGCTGTTGGCCGCGTTGCGCCAGGCCAGCGGGGAGATCTCCGGCCAGGACCTCCACGCCCTGCTGCGCCAGGGTCCCCAACCCATGGGCCTGGCCACGGTGTACCGGCACCTGCGCCAGTTGCAGCAGCGGGGCCTGATTCGCTGTCGCCACCTGCCCAGCGGCGAGGCCCTGTTCGCGCCCACCGAGCGCGATGAGCACCACCTCACCTGCGTCGACTGCGGCACCTCCGTGGTGCTGGAGCAGTGCCCGATGCACAATGTGGCGCTGAAGGGCGAGCAGGCCGCCGGCTTCCGGCTGCTCTTCCACACCCTGGAATTCTTCGGCCTCTGCCGCGCCTGCCAGGAACGCCAGAGCGCCTAGCCGCAGCACTGGCCTAACCGCAGCTGGGTGGCTCAGCCGCAGCAGTGGTTGCCCACCCGCAGATCGCCCAGGGCATGGCGCACCTGCTGGGGGGTGCCGTCGGCGAGCAGGCCGCGATCGAGCACCAGCACCCGGTCGTAAGCGTCAAGGTCGAGGCCCCAGTCGTGGCTGCTGACCAGCAGGGTGAGGCCGGCATCGCGCAGCTGCCCCATCACCTTCAGCAGCTCCGTGCGGGAGGGGGGATCGATGGCGGCGCAGGGCTCATCGAGCAACAACACCCGGGCTGGCTGCACCAGGGTGCGGGCCAGCAGGGCCCGCTGCTGCTGGCCGCCCGATAGCTGATCCAGGCGCCGGCCCGCCAAGCCCGCCAGGCCCACCCGCTGCAGGGCCGCCTCCACATCGCAACAGCCGGGCCGCTGGGCCGCCATCCGCCCCAGGGCCACCAGCTCGCGCACGGTGATCGGGAAATGCCAGGCGATTTCGCCACGCTGGGGCATCAGGGCCAACTGCTGACGCACCAGGGCTGGCGTCAGGGCCGCTCCGTCCAGCCGAATGGTGCCGGCCGCGATCGGCAACTGTCCCTCCAGGGCCTGCAGCAGGGTGCTCTTACCAGCTCCATTGGGGCCCACCAGGGCCGTGAGGGTGCCGCGCTCGAGGGCAAAGCTCACCTCATCGAGGGCCAGCTCGCCGCCGCGGCGCACCTGCAGCTGGCTCACCTCTAGGGACACCGAATCGCCACAGGTCCTCCAACGCTAACGAGACGCCCCGACCCGGCCGCACTGAGAACCATTATCGTTCAGGTTTGCTGTTGCGGCGGTTCAGCGCTGCCAGTTCATGCCGACCAAGCCTCAAGAAGCGCCCGTGCATCCACGCCCTGCACGCCCTGCTTTGGCGGGGGCAACAGCGGCTGGGGCTGGAGCTGTCATGGCCCTCGCCCTTGCCGGCTGCGGAGCCCCTCCGCCTGCCGAAGTGATTGCCGGCGATGGCGTGCTCTGTGACATCACCCAGCGCCTGGCCGCAGACGACCTGCGGGTGAGCTGCCTGCTGCAACCGGGTGACGACCCCCACCAGTTCCGACTGACACCACAGCAGAGCCGCGAACTCAGCCAGGCCCAGCTGGTGCTGATCAATGGGTATGGCCTCACCCCCTCCTTAGCCGGCCAGAGCAAGGCGGTGGCGGTGGCCGAGCGGGCCGTCCCGGGGAGCCCCGAGCTCAAAGCGCTGCAGGACAGCCACGGCGACCACCATGAGGAAGGAGGGCACGATCACGGCGATCGGGATCCCCATGTGTGGCACGACCCCAGCCAGGCCAGCGCCATGGTGCAGCTGGTGGCCCAGCAGCTCGAGCAGCTCAAACCTGCGGCCCGCCCCCGCATCGCCGCCCGGGGACGGGCGATGACGGCCGTGCTCGGCCAGCTCGACCGCTGGAACCGCCAGCAGCTGGACACAATCCCCGCCCCCCGGCCCCTGGCCAGCGGGCACCGCGCCTTCGCCAGCCTGGCGCGGGCCTACGGGCTCCAGGAGCTGCCCCTGGTCGACTCGATGAGCAGCAGCGACAACCTCCGGCCCCAGGCCTTCCAGGCCGTGGTGAAGCAGCTCAAACAGGAGCAGGTTCCGATGCTGTTCAGCGAACAACTGCCGCCCAGCAAAGCGCTGCAACGCATCAGCGCTTTCAGCGGCGTTCCCCTATCGGCCGAGCCCTTGGTGGCCGACGGCCTGGCTCTGGCAGGCGATGGCTCCGCCACCAGCCTGGTGGCCACCCTCAGCGCCAACACCTGCCTGATCGTGAATGGCCTCGGAGGTCGCTGCGACCGAGCCAGCCAAGAGGCTCTGATCGAAAGCTGGCAGGCGATTCGCTGAAGCAAGGCCGGAGTCAGGCCGGAACCAGTCAGGAATGAGAATCGTTATCATCCTCGGGTAACTCTGCTAGGCGTCTGTCCGCAAACCTGGGTGACCAAGCAAATGGCATCGATCCGACAAGGTCTGACTGCAACGGCAGTCCTGGGCCTGCTGACACCCGTCGCGGCTGCAGCAACCGAGCTCAACCTTGAGCGCGTCAACCATTACGCGCACAGCCAGGAGCAGGTCACCAGCATTGGCCAGTTCTCCGATCTGCGCCCCACCGACTGGGCGTACCAGGCCCTCAGCAACTTGATCGAGCGCTATGGCTGCGTAGCCGGCTACCCCGATGGCACGTTCCGCGGAGGCCGTTCCATGACCCGCTTCGAGGCCGCCGCCCTGCTCAACGCCTGCCTCGATCGCATCACGGACGTCACCGACGATCTCAAGCGCCTGATGGCCGAGTTCGAGAAGGAACTGGCCGTGCTCAAGGGCCGCATCGATGACCTGGAAGCCAAAGCGGGCGAACTCGAGGCCACCCAATTTTCCACCACCACCAAGCTTTCGGGCCTGGCCACCTTTGTGGTGGGTGGGGTGAGCAACAACCCCGCCGGTGAGCAGGTCACGTTCAACTACGACGTGCAGCTCAACCTCGACACCAGCTTCACCGGCAAGGATCTGCTGCGCACGGTGCTGCGGGCCGGCAACTTCGATGGAGAACGCAATGCCTTCGGTGGCGGGCTCTCCACCCTGGAGATCGCCTTCCAAGAGGAGGGTGGACCCGATGTGCTGGGCATCGACAAGCTCTTCTACCAGTTCCCAATCGGCAGCCAGTTCACCGCCACCTTCGGCGGCCGGGTGGGCCAGGAAGACATGCTCGCCCTCTGGCCCAGCGCCTACCCCAGCGACACGATCCTCAACGCCCTCACCCTCAACGGTGCACCCCTGGCTTATAACAAAAACCTCGGCCCCGGCTTGGGTCTCTGGTGGCAAGACAACGGCTTGAGCGTGAGCGTTAATTACGTCGCCGCCAACGCAGCCGATTCCAGCCAGGGCCTGTTCAGCAGCACCTCAGCCGGCACCAGCACCGTGCAGCTGGGCTATGGCCAGGAGAACTGGGGCCTTGCGGCGATTTACTCCTATCTCAATGGCGGCGTGGGTGTGCCCGGCGCCACACCCTTTATCACCGCCGAGATTGAAGGGTTCGGGGCCAGCACCAATGCCTTCGGCATCAGCGGCTTCTGGCAGCCGGCCGAGGGTGGCTGGATCCCGTCGATCAGCGCCGGCTACGGCCTCAACCGCAGCTCAGGCACGAATCTGCGCACCAGCCAGTCGTGGATGGTGGGCCTGCAATGGAGCGATGTGCTGGCGGAAGGCAACAGCTTTGGCATGGGTGTGGGCCAGCCGGCCTTTGCCACAGCCACCCGCAACGGGGCCGACACGGAGAAGGGCGTCTGGGCCTGGGAATGGTGGTACCAGTGGCAGGTGACCGATGCCATCTCAGTGACCCCGGCGATCTTCTACCTCAACAACCCGGGCGGAAATCAGGGGGGCGGTAATCAGGTCGGTGCCTTGATCAAAACCAGCTTCCAGTTCTGAGCCAGGGGCGATCCTGCCCTTCCTAAGGTCCAATTCTCTCGGCAGCTCCCGATTCGATGACCGCCAGCGCCAGCCCCGCCCCCACGGCCAGTCCCACGGGCTTGCCGGTAACGATCCTCACCGGCTTTCTGGGGGCTGGGAAAACCACCTTGCTGAACCACATCCTCAGCAACCAGCAGGGCCTGAAAACGGCGGTGCTGGTGAATGAGTTCGGGGAAATCGGCATCGACAACGACCTGATCGTCGCCACTGGCGACGACATGGTGGAGCTGAGCAACGGCTGCATCTGCTGCTCGATCAACGGCGAGTTGCTCGAAGCGGTGTATCGGATCCTGGATCGTCACGAGCCGGTCGAATACCTGGTGGTGGAGACCACCGGCCTGGCTGACCCGCTGCCGGTGGCCATGACCTTCCTAGGCAGCGACCTGCGCGATGCCACCCGGCTCGATTCGATCATCACCCTGGTGGATGCGGAGAACTTCAGCGACGAGCTGCTGCAGGGCGAGGTGGCCCGGGCCCAGATCGTGTACAGCGACATGCTGCTGCTCAACAAGTGCGACCTGGTGGCCGAAGAGCGGCTGAACGCCCTGGAAGAGCAGCTGCGCAGCATCAAAACCGACGCCCGCATCCTGCGGTCGGTGAACGGTGAGGTGCCCCTGCCGCTGCTGCTGAGTGTGGGCCTGTTCGAGAGCGACAAAATCGTTGCCCAGCAAGACCACAGCGATTGCGACCACGAGCACGGCCACTGCGAGCATGAACACGGGCACAAGCATGAACACGATCACGGCCACTCCCACGCGCACAACCACGATCACGATCACAGCCACGCCGACCATCCCGACCACGCCGCGATCGAGGGCTTTACGTCCCTGTCGTTTGCGGCGGAAGGCCCCTTTGCCCTGCGCAAATTCCAGAACTTCCTCGACAACCAATTGCCGGCGGAAGTGTTTCGGGCCAAGGGCATCCTCTGGTTCAACGAGAGCGAGCGGCGGCATGTGTTCCACTTGGCCGGCAAGCGCTTCTCGATCGACGACTCCGACTGGCCCGACGCCACCCGCAAGAACCAGATCGTGCTGATCGGCAAAAACCTCGACCACGATGCGCTGCGCCGCCAGCTCCAGGTGTGCGTTGCCAAAGATTCCGGCAAGGGCTTCGCCTGAGCGGGATACTGAACCTGAGGCCTCCGCCATCTCCATGACCACCCCCTCCCTCCGCCAACTGGCGCCCGCCGCCGCTGCCGGCCTGGCCCTGAGCCTGCTTTCCGCCCTGCCCGCGGGGGCCCATGGCCTCGCCTCCGGCGGTCTGGTCGCCGGAGCCAGCCACCCCCTGCTGGGCGTCGACCACCTGTTGCTACTGGTGGGCGTGGGCGGTGCCGCCGCCCTGGCGGGCCCCTCCCTGCTGCTGGTCGCCCTGGCTGCAGCGGTGGTCGGATCCCTGTTCGGCGCCTTCGGCGGCAGCCTGCCCGCTGCCGAAGTGCTGGCCGCCCTCACGGTGTCGGGGATCGGGCTCGCCCTGCTGGCACGCCAGCGCAGCCACCCGTTGGGCGGCCAGGGGCTCCTGACCGTGGTATTGGCGGTCGCTGTTGCCGTCCACGCCATGCTGCACGGCCAGGAAGCCAGTGGCAGTGCCTCCGAGCTACTCGGCTGGTGGATCGGTGCAGCCCTGGCCTCCACCGCCGTTGTGGGCGCCACCGTTGCCGTGCTGCGCCAGAGCAAGCCCGCCTGGGGCCTGGGCCTGGCCGCAGCCCTCACCGTTGGCGGTGGTCTGCTCGCCCTGGCTCCGCTGGTGTAAAAACCGCCACGAAACCAGACACCATCGCTACACCACCCCCTTGCCAGCCTGGCTACGGTTAGCCGAGCCAATCAGAACGCCATGGCCGAACTCATTCTCTTCACGGGCGTTCTTGCCCTGTTCGGCCTGGCCTTCTGGCTCACCACCGACTCCGATGACGACAACGGCGGTGGCGGATTGATGCAGCCAGTGCTGGTGCCCGTGCGGGTCCGGCGCAGCCGCTAATCCAGCGTCAGAAATTTTGGCTGGAACAACCAGCCAGGCTGATCGGGGTGATCCCGGAGTTGCCCAGATTGACGCAGTTGCTGCAAGGCTCGCGTTGCCGTTGGGCGCGTGGAACCGATCAGCTCGGCCAATCGCCCATGGGATAGGCAAAACGGCAGCCAATACCCTTGGCCAATCCTGCACCCGTGGTGCCAGATCAGCGCCTGAAATAGAACCTGTAGACGCCGATCCGCCTGGGGTTGACTGCGTAGCCGTAACAGCCGCAGCATCCAATCGCTGATCAAATCGTCGCCGAACACGAGACCATCTGGCGGATCACTCCAGACCACTGAGAGATCCGTCAGCGCCTCCAGACAGCCTGCGCAACCGGCGGGGATCCGAATCAACTGCACATCGCCAGGGCCAACAAAGGCCAATGTGAGTTCTGAATCGGACAACCGGCCAAAACCACTGGTGATGGAAAGTTGCAGCCAGCTGCCCGACGTGTCTGTGGACAACAGCACCGATTGACCGACGTTGATCTGCACAACACATCCATGGCAGGGCGTCTGCGTTCCTGCAGCGCAAGCCCATGATGCAAGTACGCGAAGGGCTAAAAAGGCAATGCTCGCCAACAACGGCACTCCACACCAGCTCACGTGACTTTTGATACCCCGACTTGAATCAGGACGGGGCGCTCAAGCTCATTTCATCCAATAGAAGTAGGCGCAGTTGATTCCCATTCATTGGGAATCCACCTACTTCTGTTGTGAGGAGTTCATGAATCCGTTCCAGCGCATGCTGCTGGCACCTGCCGCCCTTGGCTTGGTGCTGCCTGCCGTCATCGCCCCTGAAACCGCAGCCGCGGGTGAACTGGCGTCGCTGAATGGCCGCGAGGCCATCAACGACTACATGGAGCAGCAAGAAATCGACGAGCTCAAGGCCTGGCGATCCAAAAACCAAGTCACCAGCGTCAACCAGTTTTCCGACATCCGTCCCACCGACTGGGCCTATCAGGCCCTGAGCAACCTGGTGGAGAAGTACGGCTGCGTGGCCGGCTATCCCAACGGCACCTACAAAGGTGGCCAGGCCATGACCCGCTATGAAGCGGCGGCCCTGCTCAACGCCTGCCTCGACCGCGTCACTGAGGTGACCGACGAGCTCCAACGCCTGATGGACGAGTTCAAGAAAGAACTCGCCGTGCTCAAGGGCCGCGTTGATGGCCTGGAGGCCAAAGTTGGCGAGCTGGAAGCCACGCAGTTTTCCACCACCACCAAGCTTAAAGGTGAGGTGAACTTCATCCTGGGAGGTGTGCCCGACTACGACGGGAGAACCACAGGTAACCAAGATCGCACCACCTTCAACTACGACATCCGCCTCAATCTCGACACCAGCTTCACCGGCAAAGATCTGCTGAAAACCCGGCTGCGCTCAGCCAACTTCAGCGCAGCCAGCCCCTTCAACGCCGGCGACAGCCTGTTCAAGCTGGATAAGGCCTCCAGCACCAATGCCGGCGCCGGCGGCGTTGGCGGTCTCGACACGGTCACGATCGACCGGCTCTTCTACCAGTTTCCGGTGGGCAAGGAGTTCACCCTCACCGCCGGCGCCCTGGTGCGCAACACAGAGATCCTGGCCTTCATCCCCACGGCTTACCGCTCCCAACTGCTCGACTTCTTCACCACGGCCGGCAGCCCGGGGGTCTACAACAAGGCCACGGGTCAGGGTTTTGGTGCCGTCTGGAAGCAGAACGTAGCCAAGGGCAAGGGTTTCTGGAATGCCTCGCTGAACTTCATCGCCCAGGACGGCGAAATCTCCAATGAAGGGATCTTCGACAGCGACGGCAGCCTGAACACGACTGCTCAGATCGGCTACAAGGGCAGCAACTGGGGTGCAGCCGTGGCCTATCGCAACGGCACCTTCGGCACCCGCACCATCAACGCCAACGGCTCGGCCTACAGCAGCCTGAGCTCGGGTCAAACCTCCAACAACGTCTCGGTAGCGGGCTACTGGCAGCCGCTTGACACGGGCATCATCCCCTCGATCAGCGCCGGCTACGGCTTCACCGACATCAGTGGCACCGGTTCGGCCGCCAATTCCGACTCCTGGTATGTGGGCCTGCAGTGGGATGACGCCTTCGCCAAGGGCAACGCCGCCGGCATCGCCATCGGTCAGAACCCCAGCGCTGGTGCCGGCGTCGATGATCCTCTGTCGCTGGAGCTGTTCTACAAGTTCCAGGTGACCGACAACATCTCGATCACGCCTGGGCTCTTCTACATCACCAACAGCTCCAACCAGGTAGGCAGCCAGGACCTCTGGGGCGGCGTGATCCAAACCCAGTTCCGCTTCTGATCGCGGCATGACGCAGCCGGCGTAGCAATTGCTACGCCGGCCCCTTGCATTCATTACGGGACCAACCGACGACATCCGACAGGATTCCAGAACGTCCCGATTCACCCCACCTGGCATTCGTTGTTATGCGTTTCAAGCTCACGGCCATCCCCACCACAGCCCTGGCCACCACAGCGCTGGCAGCCACCACCCTGGCTAGCGCCATCGGTGTGGCCAGCATGGCCCAGAACCGGCCCCAGGACGTGAATGTCTACTCGGGCCGCCACTACAACACCGACAAACAGCTTTACGCCGAATTCACCCGCCGCACCGGCATCAAGGTGAACTTGCTGGAAGGAAAAGATGACGAACTGATTCAGCGCCTCAAGAGCGAAGGCAACAAGAGCAAGGCCGACCTGCTCGTGCTGGTGGATGCGGCCCGTCTCTATCGAGCCCAGCAGGACAACCTGTTCCGCTCGATCTCCTCACCTGAGCTCAACAAGGACGTTCCGGCCAACCTGCGGGATCCCGGGGGGCGCTGGTATGCCCTCACCCGCCGCGCCCGCCCGGTGATGGTCAACACAGCAATGGTGAACGCCAAGTCGATCCGCACCTACGCCGATCTCGCCAAGCCCGAGTTCAAGGGCAAGCTCTGTCTTCGCAACCGGGCCAGCGTCTACAGCCAGTCGCTTGTGGCCGATGAACTGGTGCGTCGCGGGGCAACGGCAACACGGCAATGGGTCCGAGGCGTGGTTGCCAACATGAAAGAACCCTTCTTCACCTCCGACACCACCATGGTGCGGGCCGTCGGCCAGGGGCAGTGCGGCGCCTCCATCGCCAACCAGTACTACCTGGCCCGCCTGCTCAGCGGCGACAACACAGCCGACCGCGCCACCGCCAAAAAGGTGCGCGTGGTGTGGCCCAACCCCACCCACGTCAACGTGACCGCAGGAGGGGTGACCCGCAGCTCCCGCAACCCGGAAGCAGCCCGACGCCTGCTGGAATTCCTGGCTTCTCCCACCTCCGGGGAGGGCTATGCCGCCGCCAACAACGAGTACCCCCTGAAAGGCTGGGGCAACAATCCCACCCTCAAGGCCTTCGGCACCTTCAAGGCCTCTGCGGTGTCCATGGAGCAGCTGGGTCAGCGCAACCGCGAGGCGGTGCAACTGATGACCGAGGCTGGCTGGGAGTAACGAGCGCGCAAAGCGTTGACGCCCTCCACGACCCAAGACGCCACATCCCATGGCCCGGTCGGCTCCAGCAGCCGGACCGGGCTTCTTGTGGGCGTCCTGGTGGCGTGCGGGCTCGCCTTGCTGCCCCTGCTGACCCTGCTGAAGGATGCCCTGATCGGTGGCGGCGACGCGCCTCTGCAGCTCGGATTCGATGGGGCCAATCAGGTGCGGGGCACCCTGTTGTTGGTTGGCGGGGAGGGCCTCCTAGGCGCGGTTTTGGGCACGGCGATCGGCTGGCTCACGGCGGTGTGCCGCTTCCCGGGCCGCCGCTGGCTGCGCATTGCGCAGCTGGTGCCGATGGCGTTTCCGGCCTACCTGCTCGCCGCCAGCCTGATCGACTGGGCAAGCCATCGAGGGATGCGCATTCACGGCCTGGGCTGGGCGATTGTCTTGCTCACCCTGGCCAATTACAGCTATGTGTTTCTGCTGAGCACCGAAAGTTTCTCGGTGAGTGGCCGGCGACTGCTGGAGGCCAGCCGCAGCCTTGGCGTGGGCCCTTGGAGCAGCTTCTTTCGGGTGGCCCTGCCGATCGCCTTGCCGTCGATCGGAGCCGGCGTTGCCCTCAGCGCCATGGAGGTGGTCAATGAGTTGGGCGCCGTACGCCTGCTGGGGGTGCCCAGCCTCTCGGCTGGAATCCTGGACCGCTGGCAGGTGGATGGGGATCCCCAGGGAGCAGCCCTGCTGTCGCTGGTGGCGCTGGGGATTGTGGCCGTGCTGATCGCCACCGAGCGCCTGCTCCGCCAACGCAGCCGCCGCTGGAATCTGGAGGGCAGCCGAGGAGGCGGGCACGTCTGGCCCTTGACGGGCTGGCGCTCAGCGCTCGCCCAACTCCTCTGTGCCCTCCCACCACTGGGAGCCGTGGCGATTCCAGTGCTCTGGATCCAAGAGGGCTGGCAGGGTCTGGAAGCCGAATCCATCGCCGAACTAGGCCAACTGGCCAGCCGCAGCCTGGGACTGGCCCTGCTGGCCACCGCTGTCACCGGCCTGGCGGCTCTGCTACTGGCCATCTCCCGGCGCTGGAGCCCCCAACCCTTGGTGCGACAGCTGAGTTTCCTGGCCGGGCTGGGCTATGCCATTCCCGGCAGCGTGCTGGCGCTTGGTCTGATCATCCTGGGGGGCCCCCTGGGGTTCAGCCCAGTGCTGCTCTTGCTTTGGGGCTATGGCGATCGCTTCATCGCCGTGTCCAAACAAGGGCTTGATGCGGCTCTGGAGCGCATCCCTCCGAGCATCGACGAAACGGCCACCAGCCTGGGTTGCGATTGGCTGGGGGTGCTGCGCCGCATTCACCTGCCGCTGCTCAGGGGGCCCCTACTGGTGGGCTCGCTGCTGGTGTTTGTGGACGTGGTGAAAGAGCTACCGATCACTCTGGCCTTGCGCCCGTTCGATTTCGACACCCTGGCGGTGCGGGTGTTCCAATACGCCAGTGATGAGCGAGTGGGAGCAGCCATGGCGCCGGCACTTTTAATTATGATTTTTGGTCTGATTGCGGCTTTTGCACTGATACCAACCCTCGAACAACACGACTAATCGCGCGATTAGTCGCGGCCGCAGCGGCACTTGCCGCCCTTCCAGTGGGAACACTTGCTCTGCTTGCAACCCTTTTTCTTGTCCACGCTGGGGCCGCGCTGGCCAAGGGGCGAACGGGCGTCGTTGCTGGGGCCGATGGGCTTGGCCATGGCGACAACCTCTGTCTTGAGGTCGAACTCTTGAATCAGCCTATGAAGGTTCAGGCCTGCCAATGACGGCCTCTGCGCAGATTTGACGCCGGATTACCGGCGGTTGTGCCATTTGCAACACGTTTCCTTTGGGACGACTGTGGCTACGGTGCAAACAGCGAATCGAGCCACACCATGGTGCAGTCCACCACCAGCACCAACACCACCAGCCCCGTGGCCACCGGGCCCGCAGGACGGGCGATGGCCCAGCCGATGGAGGCCTCCCTACTGGAGGGCCTGCAGCAGCACCTGACGATGGAACGCCAGGCCAGTGCGACCTATTGGGCCATGGCGATCTGGTTTGGCGAGCGGGAGCTGCGGGGCTTCTGCAGCTACCTCAAGGGCGAGGCGAGCAACGAGCAACACCACGCCGGACTGGTGGCCGACTACCTGGTCGCCCGCGGCCAGACCGTGCTGCTCGAAGCTGTGGCTCCGCCGCGCCAGCACTGGCAAGGCGCCGAAGAGGTTTTCTCCGCCGTCTTCCAGATGGAGGCGGAGGTGACCAGCTCCTTGCAACAGCTGTATGCCATGGCGGAGCGGGCCGGCGATGTGCGCACCACCGTGTTCCTCGATCCGATCGTGCAGGGACAGATCGACTCCGAAAACGAGGCCGCCCATCTGCTGGGGCGGATCCGCTTCGCCCAGGCCAACCCCGCCGCCATGCTGGTGATCGATGGGGAGCTCAGCCAGGGCAAGCACGCCCCTGAATCACTGGCGTTGTAACCCCCTAGCAAGGCAGGGGCCGGCGGGTCAGTTCTTCCAGAAACGCCACGGCGAGACTGTCACGCAGTCCAACGCTGCGGCGCAGCTGGCTGGCACAGGCCTGCAGCTCCTGGCGGCGGCTCTGCAGTTGCTGGAGCTCCCGCTTCAAACGCTGGAGCAGTCGCTCCTCACGGCAACGGCCCAGATCGGCCATCACCTGCGCACCGCGGCAGCGCAGCTGGTCCATTTCGTGGCAAAGGCTGGCCACCAGGCTGGCCGATGGCTGGGCGCTGAGGTGGGCGGAACGGTTGGTCATCGCAGGGCTCAGGCAGCAGCCAGGGGAGCGGTTTCGATCAACACCGGCGCCAAGCGCATGCCGAGCTCGCCAACGGGGGCTTCGATCAACTGGGCCTGGCGAATGCGGGAGATCAAACGGGTGGTGGTGACGCGGGTGGTGCCGATCAGTTCACCGATCCGCTCATGGGTGAGCCGGAAGGGCAGATCACACCAACTGCCGCAGCGGCGGCCCAGCCGACGCACCAACAATCCCAGCAGGGCATGCAGGCGCTGTTCGGCACTGCCGAGATGGCGAATGCGCAACAGCTGCAGGGTCCACTCGTTGACCGCATCAAACCCCTCGCCCTGACGGGGAGTTGCATCGCTGCGGAAGCTGAGGGGCGTGAGGGCCTCGACGCAGACGCCCTCGCTGCAGAGGCGATCAACACACAGCTGATCCCCTGCCTGCAGAAAGGCGAGGGTCATCCCTTCGGTCTCCTCACAGGGGCAGTACACACGGGCCACGCCATCGAGCACCTCGATGCAGCTGCCACTGGGGCGCAGGGCTGGATCGAGCAGCACGGTTTGCCCGACGGGCATGCGCACTGCAGAGACGGGGTCGTCGGAGAGGAAGCGAAAACTCATGGCCGCCGCGCGGACTTATTGCGAATGACTCGCAACCTAAACAAGATCGCCGCCTTTTGCAAGCGATTCTCAATAACAACTGTCAATTGCAAGGCGGAGGGGCAGCCGCGACAGCCTGATCACCGCCCTGCCAGCCACTGGCTGGATCAGACCCTGCCGCCCCCCCGTACAGCCGCAAGCCCCGGGGCAGAGAAAAACCGAAGACAACAGCAGAGCGGCCCATCGGCCACCAATAATTTCGTTTTTCGACGATTATTTCCTCAATTGCAACAGCACAGTGCCGCAAATGTGCGTTTTGTAGCCATGCGCTACAGCCTGCAGACAAGCATGGTGATCGTGATCACGATGACAAGGCGTCCCACCATCGCTGGGGATTTCTTTTCATGTTGAACCGCAAGACTCTCTGCAGCAGGCTCGGACTGGTGACCGCAGCCGCATGCACCTTTGCATCGGCACCATCTCTGGCGCAGACCGCCGCATCAACGACGCTCTACAAACTCGACACCCAGTGCAGCGTCAAGCAAGGCAAGCCACAAAACTGCGTCGTTGAAGTAATCCAGGAGGGCGACGCCACCCTCTATCGCCACAAGATCGGCAGCAACATCGAAACAGTGCGCATCACTGACATGCCGGTGCGCATGAACCTCTGGAACGCTAAGAGTTTGCGGAAAAACCGTCAGAAACGCCGCGTTCCTCCCTCTCGCGATCTGATTACTTGCTGTTCGGGCTGGATTTCGCTGATTCAGCGGTTCAGAACGCCAGATTTCAGGCGTTTTGCCCCGTTGGGGCTTCCTGGAAGCCGCCTCATTGGCACACCTCTGGGCAACCACCTGCTCATGCCGCTGCCATCGCCGGTTTGAGCAGGTTGCCCAGCCGGATCAGGTTGTAGGCGATCACGTGCAGGCTAAACACCGCACTCACCTTGTCTGTGCCGCGCAGCTTGAACTGGCGCAGCCCGCCCCACTGTTTGATCCAGCCAAACACCTTCTCGATGCCGCGGCGGGCATTGATCGATTGGGCGTAGCCCTTGTGGCGGGTGGTGCGGCCATCGATGGCGGAGCCGCCGGTGCGTGCGGTGTTCTGCGCCACATGCGGCGTGACGCCGATGCGGCGCATCTCGGCGACAAAGCCCTTGGTGTCGTAACCCTTGTCGGCACCAACAGTCTTCTGGTGGGCACCGGGACGATCAGCCGCCATTTCTTTGGCCGCATCCCGCTCTCCGGTGCCCGTGGCTTTCGTCACCTGACAATCGACGACCAGTGCATGGCGGTTGTCCATCAGCACGTGCCCCCGGTAGCTGGGCAACGCCGGACTTGGATTTGCGGCACAGCAAGGCATCCGGATCGACGCCGGAGCGATGGGTCTGATTGCTGAGCTTGATGCCGCGGAAATCTCCTTTCGCGCGCTTCCTGCCGGGCTTTGGAGCACCAAAGCCCTCGCCAGGTCCTGATGGCGGAGGCGGCGGATCGTCCTGGCCGTCGATCCGCTCCAGCGAGGCATGGGATGCCCAGGCCTGCAGCAGGGTGCCATCGACTGAGAAGTGCTCGTCGCTGAGCAACGGCTTGACCTCCGGGGCGCCCATCAGCTTCTCCAGGAACCTGCCCATCACCTGCTCATTGAGCAGCCGCTCGCGGTTCTTGGTGAATGTGGTGGGGTGCCAGATCGGATCATCCGGACTCAGCCCCACAAACCAGCGAAACAGCAGGTTGTCGTGGAGCTGCTCCAGCAGTAGGCGCTCCGATCGGATCCCGTAGAACGCCTGCAACAACGAGGCCAGCAGCAGCTGCTCGGGCGGCACCGATGGCCGGCCTTCTGAGGCGTAAAGCGCGCAGAAGGTGGGATTGAGCCGATCGAGAGCCTGATCGGCCAGTTTCCGGATCCGCCGCAGTGGATGACTGGCCGGGATCCGCTCCTCGATCGACACGTAGGAGAACAGAGAGCCGCTGCGCTCCCGGTGACCTCGCATCTCAGGTGGGCAGTTGGCCCATTGTCACGCGGGCTGGGTTTTTCAGCAAACTCTTAGAGAGGCCGGTGCGGTACACGCTCTGACCGGTGATGAAGGCGGCTCGGCCGGCAGTGCAGCTCTGCTCGGCGTAGTAGTGGATAAACTTGGCGCCTTCTTTGGCCACCCGGTCGATGTTGGGGGTCTCATACCCCATCAGCCCGTGGCTATAGCAGCTGAGGTTGCTCTGGCCGATGTCATCGCCCCAGAGAATGAGAATGTTGGGCTTTCCGTTGGGCATGGGAGTGAGAGGAGGCAACTGCACCTCCTCGAAGGATGGTGATAGGCACTTCCGACTGCAGCAGATTCGTGCACTTCTTCACACCCAATTTCAAAGAGAAAAACATTGGCGCGAACGCTAAACTTCGGCGCAAACCGCAAAGCCATCGATGGGTGGATTGGGTCTGGCCCGATCAGGCCTGCCGCAGCCGTTGCCAATGCAAAAACGGAATCGAGAGCAGCACAGTGATGAGTAAATACTTCAGGATGCCCAGCTTTACCGCAGGCACCTCCGGGGCATACGTTCCAGCCAGCAGGAGCGCCAGGCCGGGATTGCGCATCGAGGTCACCAAGGCCAGGGTGACCCGCTGCTGAGGATCCCGATCGGCCAGGCCATAGCCCAACGCCAAGCTGATCAACACCAAGGCCCCCATCACGGGTAGGGCCACAAGATTGGCGCCGACATAGGTGGTCAATAGCGGTGCCGTCTTGGCCAACACCACCAGCACCAGGAGCAGCAACAGCACATTGGCGATCCGATCAAGGGGTGCCTCCAGGCGACTGGCCCACTGGGGCGCAAAGCGCCGCAGCAGCAGTCCAAGCAGGAGCGGCACCAGCTGGGCCAGCGCCACCTGGCCTGCCACATGGCGCGCCTCAATCGCCCAACCGGACACCCCGAAGATGCGGGTGATCAGGATCGCCACCAGGGCGGCCCCCACCTGAAGCAGGGCCGCCAGGGAGCGATCGCCCCCCTGCTTGCCAGCCTTGCGCAGCAGTAACGGTGCACTCGGACTCACCGCCATCAGGGCGATGGCAAAACGGGCAGGCTGGGACAGGCTCAGGGTGGCCGGCCACAGCAGCAACGCAACCGCCGCCAGGGGCACCAGCACGCAAGTACCCAGCAGACCTCGCAGCAACACGCCGCGCTGCTGCTGCCAGCGGCTGAAGCCATCCAGTGGCAGGCCTACCCCCAGGGCAAACATGATCGTGAACAGGGTGGCCGGAACCAATACAGACGGGGAAGGAGCCATCGACACAGAACGCGAGCGGTGGAAATCAAGCGGCTGAAACGGGTGGACTCAGCTGTTGGAGCGCACCGTGATCAGCACGAGTGCCACCACACCGATCAGGGTGATAAGAACCGCGGTGGCCGCCGCCAGCTGAGGCTTGTTGCGGTAGACGTAGTCGTCGTGCTGGAGACGGCGCAATTCCCGGCGGTATTGCACCGTGGCGCCCGCCATTGACAGCACGCCGGTGATCATGAAAGCCGCCGCCACCAATTGCACGCCGCGTTCCACCTGAACGCCGTTGTCCGCCGTGGCGCGATCAATGGCGGCAATGATCTTGTCGAGACCGAACCCGAAACTGATCAACGACAGACAGGTGCGAATCCAAGCCATCAAGGTGCGCTCCGCCGCATCACGGTTGCGCTGCTTGGCCAGTTCGTTGGTGAGGTTCATCAGTGCCGCTCCGCCACGGCGCCGAGCAGGCGACTGGGATGGGCCCGCGGAGAACAACTGACCGATCCAGGCATTGCCGTGGATGCACGCAGGACCCTCAGGCTAAGGAGGGCGCCTGAGAGCGTCAGCCTCGCTGGCGCTTTTGCAAAGAGCTGCGCGCGGATCAGCGCGCACGCGCGGACCTATTCCTCCGCCGCACAACTGGGGCAGAGGGCCCGCACATTGAGCACACACTCCAGCAGGCGAAAACGATGGTGCACGGCGGCCTGTTCGCCGGCCTGGAGCACCTCGGCGTTCTCAAACTCTTCGGTGCGGCCGCAGCGCACACACACGAGGTGGTGATGGTCGCGGTGGGCATCGCTGGCGAGCTCAAAGCGACGCCCCCCCTCGGGCAGCTCCAATTCCTGCAACAACCCCATCGAGCTCAGCAGCCGCAGGGTGCGATACACGGTGGCCAGAGACACCCGCTCCTCACTGCGCAGCAGGCGCTGGTGCACCTCTTCGGCGCCCAGATGGCTGCCCTCACCGATGCGCTCAAACAGGGCCAGCACGCGCTGGCGCTGGGGGGTCAGCCGCTGGCCACGATCGTGGAGACTGTTGCGCAGGCTGGGTTCGGCGGGCAACGCAGCATCCTCAGGCTTCTCAACAATAAACACAGTTGCGAAGAGATGCCATGGGGTGCAGGGCCCGGGTGATGGCCCTCGATCGGGCCTGCGCCCTCCCCACTCCCCAACCGGCGCAGGCAGACTGAACCATTCCCACCGGTCGCGCGCCGCCATGCCCACCCAAGCCGCCGTTCAGGCCTATTACGGCCAGGAGCTGAGCTGCACGGCCGACCTCAAAACCAGCGCCTGTTGCGATGCCGATGCGGTGCCCGACTGGCTACGGCCCCTGCTGGCCCGCATCCACCCGGATGTGCTGGCCCGCTACTACGGCTGCGGGCTGATCTGTCCGCCGCTGCTGGAGGGCTGTCGCGTCCTCGACCTGGGGAGTGGTTCCGGCCGCGACGTCTACGCCCTGGCCCAGTTGGTGGGACCCTCCGGCTCGGTGGTGGGGGTCGACATGACCGCGGAGCAACTGGCGGTGGCCCGGGAGCACTTGGCCTTCCATGCCGAGCAATTCGGCTACGCCAATGTGTCGTTCCTCGAGGGCACCATCGAAGCGCTCGACCAGCTACCCCTGGAGCCTGGCAGTTTCGATGTGGTGGTGAGCAACTGTGTGCTCAACCTCTCCACCGACAAAGCCGCGGTGCTGCGGGGTGTCAAACGGCTGCTCAAGCCGGGCGGCGAGATGTATTTCTCCGACGTCTACGTGGATCGGCGCCTACCGGAGGCGGTGCGGCGCGATCCAGTGCTCTATGGCGAATGCCTCGGCGGCGCCCTCTACTGGAACGACTTTTTGCGCCTGGCCCGCGAGGCCGGCTTCATCGACCCGCGGCTGGTGGCCGATCGCGAGATCCAGATCACCGACCCGGCCCTGGCACCGCTGGTGGGCGAAGCCCGCTTCTTCTCGGCCACCTATCGCCTCTTTCACATCGCCGAGCTGGAAGATGCCTGCGAAGACCATGGCCAAGCGGTGATCTACCGGGGCACGATCCCCCATCACCCCCATCGCTTCGACCTCGATGGCCACCACGCCATCGAGACCGGGCGCGTGTTCCCGGTGTGCGGCAACACATTCCGGATGCTGCAGGCCATGCGCTTCGCCCCCCACTTCAGCTTCATCGGCGACTTCAGCCGCCACTACGGTCTGTTCCCCGGCTGTGGCAGCAGCCTGCCCTTCGGCACAACGGGCGACGGGCAGGCCTCAGGGAGCTGTTGCTGAGCTCTGGGGCAGCCGCGGCCGATCCAGCCGGGCCGTGAGCGCCGCCAACAGATCGGCGAGCGTCACCACCAGCCGGTAGCTGATCGCGATCGCCAGCAGGGGCGCCTCAGGAATCGCAAAACCCAGGCGCAGCAGCAGCACCGCCTCAAACACCCCAAGGCCGCCGGGGGCCCCGGGCACCACCAGTCCGGCGGTCCAGGCCACCGCGAAACCCGCGAGCCAGCCGCCCCAGCCGAGGCTGTAGGAGAGGTCGAAGGCCTGCACGCAGCAGGCGAAACCGGCAAAGCGCAGCAGCACAAAGCCCAGCTGCACCAGCAGGAGGGGCCAGGGATAGGCGCGAATGGGTGGTGCCCCTGCGGCGGTTTCGCTGTCCATCCCCAGCTCCGGTGCCCTGCGGCGCTCCAGGCGGCTGAGCACCGGGTTGAGCCAGCGGGGCATGAGCAGCGCCAGAGGCAGCCAACAGAGCAGGGCCAGGCCGTGTTGCCAGCCGCCAGCTGCCACCAGCGCCAAGGCCGCCACCGCCGCCACGAGGGGATCGAGCAGCACCGCCGCCAGGGCCAGCCCCCCCGGGGCAGGCGCCTGCAACGGGGCCTCAGCGCTGCGCAGCAGCTGCACCCGGCTGGTGAGGTGCCAAATGCCACCGGGCAAATACTTGCGCAGGTTGGTGTCGAGGTAGGCGCGCACCAGCTCTGGCCAACGGGGGCGCTGCCCCAGCCAGCGCAGCACCACCCCCAGGGCCAGCCCGTTGGCAGCCAGGCTCAGCAGGCTGACGCCCACGCCGAGCAGCAGCCACAGCCATCCCTGGCCGTCGAGGCTGAGCTGGAGCAGCTGGCGGCCGTGGCCCGCCAGGGCCGCCAACAGGAACCCGAAGCTCAGCAAGCTGATCCACAGCTTTACGCCCCCGGGAACAGGTGGCAGGGCCCCCAACCAACCCGCCAGTCCGGCAGCCAGACGCGCCAGCCCACCCCGGCAGCGCTGAACCAGAGCGTGGAACGAAGGCGGAAGCATCAAGGCTGGGGAGGGGGGAGGGAGTCGAGGGCCGATTGCACCATGGCCCGCACCTGATCGATCCCCAGTGTGTGCTGGCGCGCCAGGGCGACCAGGTCGTCGTGTTCTGCTTTGCTGCGCCAGCGCCCATCGGGCAGCTGGGCCTGCTTGACCCGCACCGGCCCCAGGGGCGTGGCCAACTCCAGACTGCGGCGCTGCAGCGCCCAGCGGCTCTGCAGCTGCTCCCGCACCCCCAGGGTGGTGCTGTGCCGCCACCACACCGCCCGCAACCCCTCAGCCCGCTCCGGTGGCACCAGGGCCGTGAGCAGCTGAGCCGCCCGCCCCTTCTTCATGGCGATCGGCTGGCTGAACACCTCCACAGCCCCGCCCCGACGCAGCTCTTCGCTCAGGAAGGCGAGATCTTCGGGCGTGGCGTCGTCGATCTGGGCCTGCTGCAGGAGCACGGTTTCAAGCTGGGGGGTGCTCTGGTGCTGGTGGGTACTGGAATCAAACCTGCCGCCATCGGCCAGGCTGAGCCGCAGCAGGTTGGGGCGGTTCAAGGTCCTTGAGCCCAGCCCCACCCCCACCTGACGGGGCACATGGGTCGGGGGCTGGCCAAAGCGCGTGGCCCAGCAGGCCGCCAGGGCAAGGCCCGTGGGGGTGGTGAGTTCCCCGGGGGGAAAGCCCCTGGCCGAAGCCAAAGGAATCGCCCGCAAGCGGGCCAGCTCCAGCACGGCAGGCGCCGGCAGGGGCAGGGTGCCGTGGGCGGTAGCCACCTCGCCGTGGCCCGCCGGCGGCGGGCTGCACACCAGCTCTCCCACGCCGAAGTGCAGCAGGCCAGCACACACGCCCACCACGTCCACCAGGGCATCGAGGGCTCCCACCTCGTGAAAGTGCACCTGCTCGGGGCTATGGCCATGCACCGCCGCCTCTGCCGCCGCCAGCAAACCAAACACCTCCAGCACCCGCTGCTTCAGCGGCACCGGCCAGGGGGCCGCCTGCAGCTGACCGCGCAGCTCGCCCCAATGGCGATGGGGCGGCTGCGGCTCCAGGCTCACCACCGCCAGGTGCAAACCGCGCAGGCCTCCGCTGCGGCGCTCCTCCTGCTCCAGCCGATAGGCCTCGGCCAGGCCCAGGGCCGCCAGGGGACGATGGATCTCCGCCTCGGGCAGCCCCAGATCCAGCAGGGCCGCCAGCAGCATGTTGCCGGCCAGACCGGTGGGCGCATCCAGCAGCGCCAGCGTCATTCAGGCCTCTCCGGCCTGGGGGCGCCCTAGCCGCGGGGCCAGGGCCAGCAGGGCTTCGGCCTCCGCCTGCAACTCCACCTGGAGGCTCCGCAGGTGCTGCTCCACCTCACGGCGGGCCCGGCGCTGTTCCCGTTGGGCCGACTCCACATCGTGGCCGGAGAGGCCCCAGAGCCGGCCCAGCAGGGCGCGATCGTCGGAGCCGCCAACGCTCTGGCCATAGATCAGCTGCTCGGCCACCATGCCCGCCTGCAGCACCCGGCTCCAGCGGCGCAGCTCTTCAGGGGGCAACTTGGCGTGGGCCGGCGGCTCCAGCTCGGTGCTGCCGCTGGTGTTGAGGCCGGCGCGCAGGCAAGCCAAGGAACCCACCAGCACCTGCCGCACTGGCATCGCCTCCTGCCGTGCCACCAACAGGTGGCCGGCCTCATGAATGGCAATCCGCCGCAGCCTCGCCTGCCCCCCCGGCAGGGCCTCGGCCAGCACATGGCCGCCACGGCCGCCGAAGCGGGCTGCATCCAGGGTGAGGCCGCCCATGCCGACGGCGACCACTCCGGTGATCAGCCAGGGCGACAGCCCCAGGGCCGGCCCCAGGATGGCCGCCAAACTCACCAGGGCCACGGCGAGGCCAGCCGCCAGGGGTTTGGTCATGGCTGGTTGCTCATGACTGGTGGGTTGTGGTTGGCGGCCCCGATCGTTCACCTAGGGCGCCGGCCGGCTGACGGCACTGTTGCGCTGCCCGCCGGTGTGACCACCACCCTGGCTGGCCGCGGGGGGACGCCCCTTGCCACCTTTGCCACCCTTGTTGGCCGAGCCCCCATCGCGGCGCCCCTTGCCACCCCGGTTGCCCCGCTGGGCCACCGGACCGATCACCTCAAAGCTCTCCATCTGGAGCAGCTGACCCTGACGGCGCAGGTTGAGGGCCACGAAGTGGCGCAGGTGCTCCAGGGGCAGCTCCCCCTTGAGTTGCAGCTTGAAGGGCACCGGCTTGCTGCCATCGGGGCGGGGCATCACCCGCACCTTCACCACCAGGTCGCCGGTTTCGGGCCGGGTGTAAATCAGCTCGCCCCTCACCGAGAAGTAGTCGTCGCCTTCCGGCAGGGCATCGGCAGCGCTCTCGGTTGCGACTGGCTTCGTCGAAGCCACCTCCTCAGCAGGCGCCTCGGTCTCCTCGCCGGCAGCCAGGGTGCTGGGCTCCCAGACACCCACCATTTGCAGGTGCAGCCCCTCCTCCTCGCGAGAGCGGGGATACACCACCCACAGATGGGGTTCCTCCAGGTTGAGATGGCGCCGCATCAGGGTGAGCAGGCGGCCCAGCACAACAGCCTCAAGCTCGGTGCCATCCGCAGTGCGAATCACCCCGCGGGTGAGCTGCTCAGCGTCGGTCGGCACGTACACGCCACGCACCACGCCAATGGCCCGGTACTGCGTGGGTTCGGTGACCGGAGAAATCGGGTGTTGGCGCATGAGCCCAACATTAATTGGCCCTAGGTCGAGGGACGCGGGGCAGACTGAACATCCCCGCATCCCCTGCGCCGATGCCGCCCGCTCCTGACCGCTCCGGCATCTGGATAGGGGCGGCCGCAGCCGGATTCGGAGCCCTGTGCATCGCCGGTGGCTGGTGGTTGGGCCAGCTGCAAAGCGGAGCCACTGGAATCGATGCCAGCCGCCAGGGCTTGGAGCGCCAGGCTTCCGGGCTGCAGCAGCGCCTCGACCAGGGCGAGGCCAGCGAGGCCGAGCAGCAGCGCCTGCTGGAGCTGCTGGTGGCCCTCAACCGCAAGGCGGAAGCCACGGCGCTGCTGGAGCAGCTGGCCGATCAGCGACCCCAGCAGTGGTCGCTGCGGTTGTTGTTGGCGGAACTACGCCGCGACCAACAGGACCGCAGCGGCGCCGAACGGGAGGTGCGGCAACTGCTCAATCTGCGGCCCGACCAGATCGAAGGCCTGCAATTGATGGCCCTGCTGCAGCTGGAAACCGGGCGGGGCGCCCAGGCCCAGAGCCAGCTGGAGGCCGCCCTGACGCGGGCCAGCAAACCCCAACTCAAACCAGAGGCCCTGCCCATCGGCCTGCTGCTGGCCAACGTGCTGCACAAGCGCAGCCAACCCAGCCAGGCCGAATCCCTGCTGCTGAAGCTGGCGGCGAGCTTTCCGACCGACCAGCGCCCGCTGCTGGCGCGGGCCATGCTGCAGCAGGAACGGGGCGACACCAAGGGCGCCCAGGAGTCGTTGGCCCTGGCCCGGGCCCGCAAGCCTGGCCCCAGCGACCCGCAGCTGGATCAGGTGGCCGCCGCCTGGGGCCTGGCGCCACTCAAGGCCCCTTCACCGTCGCTGCCGGCGAAGCCGACGCCGGCGGCGACGGCTGGGAGTGAAAATCCCTAAGGGCGGCATCCACCGCATCACCCGGCTGGGTGGCGTCGTCCATGGCCGTGGCCCGACGCAGCTTGTTCATCAGGTCGATCGGATTGGCAGAATCCAGCACCGATCCACCCCGAGCGGGGCCGGTGCCGTAATCGAGCTCCCGTTGCTGCTGGGGGCTGCTGATGGTTTGGCCGTAGCCCTTCTCCTGGGCCAGGGCGGATTCAGCTCCGGTGACCAGCAAAACGCTGGCTCCCAAAAGGCTTGCAGTGGAAAATCCCAAAACCGTGCCGATCAAAACAGGGAAGCGCACAGCAGGCATGGTGGGCACCTCTCCGGCTTGCTCGGATACTCATCCTAGTTGCGCCTCTTCAGGCCCATGCGGATCGCCACTTGGAACGTCAACTCCGTGCGCACCCGCCTGGATCAGGTGCTGGCCTGGTTGGAGCAGGAACGGCCCGACGTGCTCTGCCTGCAGGAAACCAAGGTGACCGATGAGCTGTTTCCCCAGCAGGCCTTCGAGGCCCTGGGCTACAGCGCGGCAATCAGCGGCCAGAAGGCCTACAACGGCGTCGCCATCCTCAGCCGCCTGCCCCTCGAGAACGTGCAGATCGGCTTGGACGCCCTGTTGCCCAACGACCCGGAGGCCCCGGGGCTGAGCGAGCAGAAACGGGTGATCAGTGCCCTGATCGACGGCATCCGGGTTCTGAATCTCTATGTGCCCAACGGCAGCTCCCTCACCAGCGAGAAATACGCCTACAAGCTGGAGTGGCTGGCCTGCCTGCAGCGCTATCTAGACGCACAGGACCAGCAGGGCGATCCGCTCTGCATGGTGGGCGACTTCAACATCGGCCCCGAGGCCCGCGACATTCACGATCCCGATCGACTCAGCGGCGGCATCATGGCCAGCGACGCCGAGCGCACGGCCCTGCAGGCGGCGCTGGGTGAGCGGCTCAGCGACGTGTTCCGGGTGTTCGAGCCCGAGAGCGGCCACTGGAGCTGGTGGGACTACCGCACCGGCGCCTGGGACCGGGACCGGGGCTGGCGGATCGACCACATCTACCTCTCCGAGGAGCTGATGGACTGCGCCACCGGCTGCGTAATCCACAAGGCCACCCGGGGCAACGAACAACCCAGCGACCACGCGCCGGTGGTGGTCAACCTGGTGTGGCCACCCGAAGACGACGAGGGCGACGAAGACGACAACGACAACGACAACGACAACGAAAACGAAAACGAAAACGACAACGCGCTCTAGCGGCGGCGGCGCTCAGAACACCGGCAGGTGAGCCAGGGCCTCGTCGGCGCTGCGTCGCCGTGCCGACTCGCCGCAGCTGCGGGGAGTGGGGAAGATCTTGCCGGGGTTGGCCAAGCCGTGCGGATCAAAGGCCAGGCGCACCAGCTTCATGGTGGCCAGGTCGTCGGGGCTATACATCCAGTCGAGATAGCAGCGTTTATCGGCACCCACGCCGTGCTCGCCGGTGATGCTGCCGCCGGCATCCACGCACAGCCGCAGGATTGCGGCGCCGAGGGCCTGCACCCGCTCCTGAATGCCGGGCTCCTGGCTCGAATAGAGGATCAGCGGGTGGAGGTTGCCGTCGCCGGCATGGAACACGTTGGCCACCGGCAATCCGTGGCTGGCGCTGAGCTCCTCGATTGCCGCCAGCACCCGGGGCAGGGCGCTGCGGGGTACGACGCCGTCCTGGAGGTAGTAGCTGGGAAAGCGGCGCCCTAGGGCGGAGATCGCCGACTTGCGGCCCTTCCACAGCAGGGCCCGCTCCTGCTCATCGGTGGCCTGGCGCACGGTGCGGGCCCCCGCCTGGTGACAGAGCTCGGTGGCCAGCTCCACCGCCGCCGTCACCTCCCGCTCCTGCCCGTCCAGCTCGATCAGCAGCAGCGCCGCCGCATCACGGGGGTATTCATCCACACCGAAGTAATCGTTCACCGCCTCAATCGTGAGGCGATCCATCATTTCCATGCCCGCGGGCAACATCCCTGCCGCGGTGACCAGTCGCACCGCTTCTCCGGCCGCTTCCATGCTGGTGAAATCGGCGAGCAGCACCGCCACGCTCTGGGGAGCCCGCAGCAGCCGCAGGGTGATCGCCGTGGCGATACCCAGGGTGCCCTCACTACCGATGAAGGCACCGCGCAGGTCGAGCTCGGGGGTTTCGTCGAGCGCGCTGCCCAGGGTGGTGACGCTGCCATCGGGCAACACCACCTCCAGCTCCAGCACGTGGTTGCTGGTGACGCCGTACTTGAGGCAGTGCACGCCGCCGGAATTTTCAGCCACGTTGCCGCCGATGCTGCAGGCCACCTGGCTGGAGGGGTCAGGGGCGTAATAGAAGCCATCGCCGGCCACCGCCCGCGTCACCCAGCTGTTGATCACGCCGGGCTGCACCGTGATGCGGCGGTTGACGAGATCCAGCGCCAGCACCTGGCGCATGCGGCTGGTGACAATCACCAGGGCCTCGGTTTCAGCCACGGCGCCGCCGGAAAGGCCGGTGCCGCTGCCCCGGGCCACAAACGGCACCTCCTGCTGGTGGCAGAGCCGCACCACAGCAGCCACCTGATCTGTCGTCTCCGGAAGCACCACCAGGCGCGGCTGGTGGCGGGTCAGGGTGAGGCCGTCGCAGTCGTAGGCCAGCAGCTCCTGGCGGGCCGACACCACGGCACGGGAGGGCAACAACCGCCGCAGGTGCCGCTCCAGCTCTGGCCAGTTGACGCTCAGGAGATCCGTAGCAAGCCCCCTGAACTTACCGAGGAAGCACAGGGGCCGGTTTTAGGTCAGGATGGTTGGCGGTTTTCACCCTCCGCGGATCCCGCCTTGACCTCGGCTCCTGTTTCGGCTCCTGTGCATCTCACCACCCGGTCCCAGGAACTCTTCAGTGCTGCCCAGAAGCTGATGCCAGGCGGCGTGAGCTCACCGGTGCGGGCCTTCCGCTCCGTGGGCGGTCAGCCGATCGTGTTTGACCGGGTCAAGGGTGCCTACGCCTGGGACGTGGACGGCAACCGCTACATCGACTACATCGGCAGCTGGGGGCCCGCCATCTGCGGCCATGCCCACCCTGAGGTGATCGCCGCCCTGCATGCCGCCCTCGACAAGGGCACCAGCTTCGGCGCCCCCTGCGAGCTGGAGAACACCCTTGCCGCCATGGTGATCGACGCGGTGCCGTCGGTGGAGATGGTGCGCTTCGTGAACAGCGGCACCGAAGCCTGCATGTCGGTGCTGCGTCTGATGCGCGCTTTCACCGGCCGCGAAAAGATCATCAAGTTCGAGGGCTGCTACCACGGCCACGCCGACATGTTCCTGGTGAAGGCTGGCTCCGGGGTGGCCACCCTGGGCCTGCCGGATTCGCCGGGCGTGCCGCGCACCACCGCCGCCAGCACCCTCACGGCCCCCTACAACGACCTCGAAGCGGTCAAGCAGCTGTTCGCTGAGAACCCCGGTGAGATCGCCGGCGTGATCCTCGAGCCCGTGGTGGGCAACGCCGGCTTCATCACCCCCGAGCCAGGCTTCCTGGAGGGCATCCGGGAGCTCACCAAAGACAACGGCGCCCTGCTGGTGTTCGACGAGGTGATGACCGGTTTCCGCATCAGTTACGGCGGCGCCCAGGCCAAGTTTGGGATCACCCCTGATCTCACCACGATGGGCAAGGTGATCGGTGGCGGCCTGCCGGTGGGCGCCTACGGCGGCCGGGCCGACATCATGAGCATGGTGGCCCCGGCCGGCCCGATGTATCAGGCCGGCACCCTGAGCGGCAACCCCCTGGCCATGACCGCCGGCATCAAAACCCTGGAACTGCTCAAGCAGCCCGGCACCTACGAGCGCCTCGACGCGATCACCAAGCGTCTGATCGCCGGAATCCTCGAGGCCGCCAGCAGCGCCGGCCTGCCGATCACCGGCGGGTCGATCAGCGCCATGTTTGGCTTCTTCCTGTGCGAGGGCCCGGTGCACAACTTCGAAGACGCCAAGGCCGCCGACACAGCCCGCTTCGGCAAGCTGCACCGCGCCATGCTCGAGCGCGGCGTGTATCTGGCCCCCAGCGCCTTCGAGGCCGGCTTCACCTCCCTGGCCCACTCCGACGAAGACATCGACGCCACGATTGCAGCCTTCCGGGAGTGCTTCGCGGCGGTTGCGTGAGATGCAGGGCCGCCAGCGCGGAGCCCTGAGGCTGGCAACCCTACTGGCCGCCGGCATCGGCGCCCTCGCCTGGCTGGGCCGCAACACCGATCCAGCCGCCAAGCCCCTGCCCGCAGGCCCGCTCACCCTCGGGGCCGCCATTGCCTTCACCGGCAACGCCAACCTCTACGGCCAGGACCAGCGCATGGGTCTGGCCGTGGCCGAGCGCTGGGCCCAGCAGGCTGAAGCCCCTTCGCGACCGGTGCAGCTGCAACTGGAGGACGGTGCCTCCGATGAGCCCAGCGCCATTGCCGCCTTCAACCTGCTGATCCGCAAGGGGGTGATCGCCCTGATCGGTCCCACCCTCTCCCAGCAGGCCTTCGCGGCCGATCCAATCGCCCAGCGCCAGGGGGTGCCGGTGGTAGCCCCCTCCAACACCGCCCAAGGGATCCCCGAGATCGGCCATTTCATTAGCCGCGTGTCGGCCCAGAGCTCGGTGATCGCGCCGCTCTCGCTGGATGAGGCCCTGCGCCGCGACCCCAGCATCAAGCGCGTGGCGGTGTTCTACGCCCAGGACGACGCCTACAGCACCGCCGAGGTGGCCATCTTCCAGAAAGCCCTCGCCGCCCGCGGGCTCACCCCTGTGACAGTGCAGCGCACCCAGCTGGCCGACAACGACTTCCAGACACCGATCACCTCCGCTCTGCCGCTGAAGCCCCAGCTGGTGGTGCTGTCAGTGCAGGCGGTGGCCGGCGGCAACCTGATCCGCCAGCTGCGCGAGCTGGGCTACCGCGGCCAGATCGTGGTGGGCAACGGCCTCAACACGCCGAACATCTATCCGATCTGTCAGCGCTGGTGCGACGGCATCCTGATCGCCCAGGCCTACAGCCCCGAGCTCAACACGCCGATCAACCGCCGCTTCCTGCAACTCTTTCAACAAGCCCACGGCGATCGGCCTCCGCCGCAGATCACCGCCCAGGCCTTTGCCGCCTACCAGGTGCTGTTTGAAGCCATCCAGCGGCTGGAGCGCAAAGGCGGGCTCACGGGCGTGACCCTCGGCCAGGCCCGCGCCAACCTGATGACCGAACTGCTCAACGGCACCTACGACACGCCACTGGGCCCGATCGGCTTCAGCCCCGAGGGTGAGGTGTTGCAGGATCGCTTTTATGTGGCCGAAGTGCGCATGGCCCCCGGCGGCCGCGACGGGCGCTTTGCCCTGGTGCGCGAGCGCACACTCACGGAAATCCAAGGGCAGGAGAGCAAGCCGTGATCGAAGCCCTGCTGCAACTCTTGCTCAACGGCGCTGCCAGCGGTGGCGTGTATGCCCTGGTGGCCCTGGGCTACACGCTGGTGTTCTCGGTGCTCGGGGTGATCAACTTCGCCCAGGGCGCCCTGTTTTCCGTGGGGGGCTATCTCACGTTTTTATTGATGGGCGGCAAGATCGGCGTCAACGGCGCCCTGCCGGGCTGGGGGTTGCCGAGCGGGTTGCCCTTCTGGTTGGCGCTGCTGCTGGCGGCGGCTGGCTCGGGCCTGATCGGCCTGCTGGTGGAGCAGGTGGCCTTCGCGCCGCTGCGACGCCGCAACGCCGAGCCCCTGCTGGCCCTGATCACCAGCCTCGGCGCTGGCGTGGTGCTGGTGAACCTGCTGCAACTGCTGATGGGGGCCGAGGGCTACGCCTTCCCCCAGAGCACCGATGCCCTGGCCGGGCTGCCGGATGTGCTGGTGATCGGCGGCGCCCGCATCCGCACCATCCAGCTGTTGCTGCTGCTGATCTCCGCCGCCGCCGTGCTCGTGCTCAGCCTCTGGCTGGAGCGCAGCAAGGGCGGCCGAGCCCTGCGGGCCGTGGCGGAAGACGCCACAACCGCCCAGCTGCTCGGCATCCCCAGCGCGGCGATGGTGCGGCTGGCGTTCTTTCTCAGTGGTGCTCTGGCGGGGCTGGGCGGCGGCCTGATCGGCGTGAGCGTGAGCCTGCCGGGCCCCTACTTCGGCATCAGCTACGGACTCAAGGGGCTGGCGGTGCTGGTGCTGGGCGGGCTGGGCAGCGTGCCCGGCGCGATCGCCGGCGGGCTGCTGATGGGCCTAGCAGAAGCGCTGGTGCCCAGTGCGGCCTCCGGTTGGCGCGATGCCCTGGCCTTCGCGATTCTGTTTGCGGTGCTGCTGCTGCGCCCCAGCGGTCTGCTGGGCCGCCGCACGGTGGAGAAGGTGTGAGGAGGGCCGCCCCGTGATCGACAACGGCCTGCTGGTGCAGATGCTGCTGGGCGCCCTGCTCAGCCTTTCGGTGTACCTGCCGCTGGCGGCAGGGCAGCTGTCGCTGGCCACGCCAGCCTTCTATGCGGTGGGCGGCACCCTGGCGGCTCTGCTCTCCACCCGCTGGAGCGCCCTCGGGGCCACCGCCTCTGGCGGGTTTCCGGTGCCCTCGTTGCTGCTGGAGCTGGTGCTGGGGGGCCTGCTGGCCGGGCTGCTGGCCCTGCTGGTGGGGCGACTGGTGCTGCGGCTGCAGGGGATCTACCTGGCCATTGCCACCATCGCCCTGGTGGAGATCGTGAGGGTGGCGATCCTGAATCTGCCCTTCACCGGCGGAGCGGTGGGGATCTTCGCCATCCCCCAGCCCTTCGCCACCGCCGCCGGCTACCTGCTGCCGGCCCTGGCCCTGCTGGCGCTGGCGGGCTGGCTCTGCCAGCGGCTGGAGGGGATGCCCCTGGGCCGTGCCATGGCCGCCATCCGCGACGACGAACTGGCCGCCCGCTGCATGGGCATCGACACCACCCGGGTGAAGCTCACCGCCTTCGTGCTCAGCGCTGTGCTGGCCGGCAGCACCGGCGCCCTGGCCGCCCACTTCCTCAACACCTGGAATGCCCGCCAGGGCTCCTTCGACGCCAGCATCACCACCTTGGCCTTTGTGATCCTGGGCGGCTCGCGCACCTGGCTGGGCCCGGTGGTGGGCGGCCTGCTGCTCACGGCCCTGCCGGAGCTGCTGCGGCCCGTGGGCGATGTGCGCCTGGTGCTGTTCGGCCTGGTGATCCTGCTGGGGCCGGTGCTGGCCCCCCAAGGGCTGATCACCCCGGGGCTGCTGGAGCGGCTGGGCCGCTGGGGCGAGCGCCGTGGTGGTAGCCCAGCCGAGGAGGTCAAACCATGAGCCAGCCACTGCTGGAGGTGATGGATCTGAGCCGCCGCTTCGGCGGCCTGCTGGCCCTCGATCGGGTGAACTTCGCCGTGCAACCCGGTGAGATCTTTGGACTGATCGGCCCCAACGGCGCCGGCAAAACCACCCTGTTCAATCTGATCTCGGGCGTCACACCGCCCAGCAGTGGCGCGGTGCTCTGGCGCGGCGGCGCCATCACCGGCCAAGCGCCCCATCGACTCAACCGCCTGGGCCTGGCCCGCACCTTCCAGAACCTGCGCCTGTTCGAGGGCCTCTCGGTGCTGGACAACCTGCTGGTGGCCCTGCAGCGCCGCCCGCGCAGCAGCGTCATCGGGGGGGTGCTCAACAGTGCCAACCACCAGCACGCCGAACGCCAGCGGCTGGACACGGCCTGGCAGCTGTTGGAGGAGCTCGGGCTCAGCGCCCTGGCCGAACGGCAGGCGGGCACCCTGGCCTATGGCGATCGGCGCCGGCTGGAGATGGCCCGGGCCCTCGCCACGCGCCCCGAGTTGCTGCTGCTCGATGAGCCCGCCGCCGGCCTCAACCCCGCCGAAAAAGACCAGCTCTGCGAGCTGATCGGCGCGCTGCGCCAGCGCCACCAGCTCACCGTGATGATCATTGAGCACCACGTGCCGCTGCTGATGCGCCTGTGCGACCGCCTGGCCGTGCTGGATTTCGGCGTGCGGATTGCCCTGGGCACGCCCGCGGAGGTGCGCCGCGACCCCCAGGTGATCGAGGCATACCTCGGCACTGGAGGCAGTGCCTCATGAGCACGCCGCTGCTGCAACTGCGGGGCTTGCGCGTGCGCTACGGCAGCGTGCAGGCCCTCAGCGGCATCGATCTGACCGTGCACCAGGGCGAGCTGGTGACCCTGCTGGGCTCCAACGGCGCCGGCAAGAGCACCACCCTGCGGGCCATCTCGGCCCTGGTGCCGGCCAGCGCAGGGCAGATCCTCTGGCGCGGCGCTTCACTGGCGGGGGTGCCCGCCCATCGCCTGCTGAAGCTGGGCATCGGCCACTGCCCCGAGGGCCGGCGGGTGCTCGGCCGTCAAAGCGTGGCCGACAACCTGATCCTGGGCGCCTACCTCCGCCGTGATCGCGCCGGCATCGCCGCCGACCTGGAGCGCTGCTACGGCCTGTTCCCGCGGCTGGCAGAGCGCCGCCAGCAGCTGGCCGGAGCCCTCTCCGGCGGCGAACAGCAGATGCTGGCGATTGCCCGGGCGCTGATGGGCCGGCCCGCGCTGCTGATGCTGGATGAACCCAGCCTGGGGCTCGCACCCAAGCTGGTGGGCGAGGTGATGCAGGTGCTGGCACAACTCCACCAGGACGGCCTCACCCTGCTGCTGGTGGAGCAGAACGCCCAGGCGGCCCTGGAGATCGCCGACCGAGGCTATGTGCTCGAAGCCGGCCAGCTGACCCTGGAGGGGCCCGCGCGCGAATTGCTGGCCAACCCGAGCCTCAGAGCGGCCTACCTGGGCGCGCCGTAAAGGTCGCGCCCAAGCAGGTTGTCGTCACTCGTTATCGCTGACACCAAAGCAATGCATCAGCGCATCGCCCCAGCTGTTGATCCCGGCGAGCTCATGGTCCTTGGCGCTGCCCAGGGCCTTGGCGTGCTCGCGCAGCAGCACGGTTTTGTCGATGGCGTGGCCATGCTCCGAGGCGAGGGCAACGATGTCATCAACCCCGGCAGCGGCATGCAGCTTGTCGCGCAGGGCGACGTCATCAGCCACGCGGGCCACAAAAGCCTGGATCGATGCAACAGACATGTCGGTGTCCACAATCAGCCCACCTCTAGCAGGCCAAACCGGCCCGGGATCGATACCTTGAAGCCACTGTTTTGGGAATGATGGCCCGCGAACGCTTCTTCCTGGAACTCGAGCCCCCCGATCAGAGGCTGAAAACCCTTCCCCATGTGGTGATCGTGGGCGGCGGCTTCGCCGGGCTCAAGGCCTGCCACGCCCTGATCAATCAACCGGTGCGGGTCACCCTGGTTGACAAGCGCAACTTCAACCTGTTCCAGCCGCTGCTCTACCAGGTGGCCACAGGGCTGGTGTCAGAGGGCGACGTGGCCTCGCCGCTGCGCCAAATGGTGGGCCAGGCCCCGAATGTGCAGGTGCTGCTGGGTGAGGTCAAGGAAATCGACACCCAGGCGAACCAGATTGTCTTCAACGACCGCCAACTGGCCTACGACCACCTGATCCTGGCGGCGGGCTCCGGCAGCAGCTACTTCGGCCACGACGAGTGGCGCGAGTCGGCGCCGCCGATGAAGATCCTCGAGCACGCCGATGAGATCCGCCGCCGGGTGCTGCTGGCCCTCGAAGAAGCCGAGCAAACCCCCGATCCGGCCCGGCGGGCCTTTCTGCAATCGGCCGTCGTCGTGGGGGGCGGGCCCTCGGGCTGCGAACTCTCCGGCTCCCTGATGGAGCTGATGGCCCATGCCCTGGGCCGCGACTTCAAGCAGCTGGATCCTCGCCTGTGCAAGGTCACCCTGGTGGACCCGGGCGACCGGGTGCTGCGGGCCATGGACCCCAGCCTGTCGGCAGCCGCCGGCAGCTACCTGCAGTCGGCCGGGGTGGAGCTGCTGCTGGGCGGGCGGGTGCAAACGATCGAGGCCGGCAAGGTGGTGGTGAACACCGCCGACGGCCCCCGCAACCTGGAGGCCGCCACCATCTGCTGGACCGCCGGCGTGCGGGCCTCCCATCTGGGCCAGGTGCTGGCCGATGCCAGCGGTTGCACCGTCGACAGGGGCGGCCGTGTGCTGGTGGAGCCCGACTTCTCGGTGCCGAGCCATCCGGAAATCCGGGTGATCGGCGACCTCTGCGCCTACAGCCACACAGCTGACGGCAAACCTCTACCCGGCATGGCCGGGCCCGCCGTGCAGATGGGTGGCTGGGTGGCAGCCGACATCGTGGCCCAGATCCAGGGCCGCTCCCACAAGGCGTTTGCGTTCACCGATTTCGGCACGATGGCGGTGCTTGGTCCACTCCATGCCGTCGCCGACCTCCGCGGCCTCAAGGTGAGCGGCCTACCGGGCTGGATTCTCTGGGGCCTGGCCCACCTGATGTTCATGCCCGCCAATGAAAATCGATTGACCCTGCTCACCAAATGGTTGTGGGCGATCGCCACCCGTCAAAGGGCCTCGATGCTGATCACGGGCCGTCCGAATCAGCACCTGAACGTGGAGGTGGGGCTGGAGCACCTGCCGACCGCCCCTTGACCCGTTCCTGCTCCGTCTCACTCTGCAGCGTGTAGCGGCTGATCAACAGACCCATCACGATCGCCAGATACAGCGGGCCACAGATGCTGAGCGCCACACTCGCCATCTGGGCCGGTGGGGTGCCTGGAATGATGTCGCCGTAGCCAACGGTGGTGAGGCTGACGAACGCGAAGTAGTGGATCCGGGTGAAGTCGAGGCTCCACACCTGCAGCCCCGCGGCATTCAGAGGCAGCTGACTGAGCACCAGCTCCCGCCCTCCTTGCGACTCGTTAAGAAAACTGCCCGGCGCCACCGTTTCCATCACGCCAAACAGCAACCCACCACTAATACCGAGCAACAGGTAGCCCGCCACCGCACCCGACAGCACGGGCATGCCGATGCGGGTTTCCTGGGCCAGGCAGATCAGCAGCCGTTTGAGGCTCCAAAAGATGAAGAGCGTGATCACCAGCAACACCGGAAATCCAACGAACGCAAAGGTGGTGGGGCTGGCCATCCAGATGAGCTGAAAGACAATCCCGGCCAGGCCGCTCCAGCGGTAGAGGGTGTCGCTCCAGTGGCGCCGGGTTTGGTGTGGGCGAACGGGCTGGCCCAATTCAACGGCCAACAGCCCGATCAGCACGGCCGTACCGGACAGCGCCAGACGGCGGAACGGATAGGGCAACGGCATGGAGGCCATCACCAGCAGGGACACCACAAACACATGGCGATAAAAGCGGTGGCGGCGCCGCATCAGGCCCTCCAGCGGAAACGTCCAAGAATCAGGCCAATCAAAATGGCCACATAGAGCTGGCCCACCACGGTGATCACTGTGGTCACCACCTGACCGGCCACATGGCTGGTCTTGAGCACCGTGGTGCCGATGGTGGTGAGCATGGTGAAGGAGGCCGCCATCAGCGCTGGGGCTACCGCCACGTTCGCCCCCGACGACGGCAGTACCGGCGGCAGGGACGTGAGGTCGAACGTAGCCGGATGCAGCACCCACAGGGCCGTGAGCAGCAGCCCCCCCGCCAGCCCCACCAGCAGATAGCCCGATGCTGCCCCCATCACCACCGACACCGTCACAAACGGCTCGCGGATCAGGGTCTTGACCTTGCGGATCACCGCGAGCAACAGAAAGACCAGCCACACGATGACGTGGGGGATGGTGAGCGCACGGCCCAGCAGCGGCATCCCATTCAGGGCGACATGCCAGACCACTTCAAGAGCGATCGCCAGTCCACCGAGGCCATAGATCAGCGGACGGGTTTTGCGCAGCGGTGAATAACGGCTCACAAACACCATCAACACCAACGCCAGCAGGATCAACATCGCTGACAGCAGCCAGAGATGATCCTGCGCCAGTGGCAACAGCAGCAGCAGGGCCACCTCCACCGCCAGGGTGATCAGATAGCCCCGATGCCGGTTGCGCAGTCGCGAGATGTCGGCTCGTGTCAGGCGCATCCTGACCTCTCCGGTTCAGCGGCAGCTCACAGACCCGGGCTGCTCTGCATGATGCCGCCGTCGGCGAAGATCGTGGTGGCCGTGATGTAGCTGGCGGCATCGCTGGCCAGGAAACCCACCACCCGAGCGATCTCCTCGGGCTGGGCCATCCGCCCCAAGGGAATGGCCGCATCGAGCTTGGCCAGCAACTCCGGATTGTTCATGGTGGAGTCGTTGATCGGCGTGGCCACGGCGCCGGGGCCCACATTCACCATCGTGATGCCATGGGAAGCCAGTTCCAGCGCGGCGGTACGCGTCAGCATGCGCACCCCTCCCTTGGCACAGCAATAAGGAGTGTTCTCCGGCATGGGCCAGTCCTCGTGCACCGAGGAGATGTTGATGATCCGGCCGCCGCCGCCTTGGGCAATCATCTGCTTGGCGGCGTACTGACAGGCAAAGAAGACACCGCGCAAATTGACGTTAAGTACCTTGTCGAAATCATCGGGTGTGGTGTTGAGGATCGAGGTGCGGGTCTCGACGCCGGCATTGTTCACCATCACATCGAGGCGGCCGTATTTGTCGACTGCCGCCTGCACCAGCCGCTGCAAATCATCCAGGTTCGACACATCAGCCTGAACGCCAAAGCTGCTGCCCCCATAGCTGCCGATTTCGCGCTCCAGCCCCTCTGTCGCCTCTGGATGGGAGCGGTAGTCGATCACCACCTTGGCGCCGAGTTCAGCCAGGTTTTCCACGATCGCCTTGCCGATGCCGCTGTTGCCACCGGTCACGATGGCCACCTTGCCCTGCAGGAAAGTGGAGAGGCTCTGGCCAGCCAGGGGATTGGTGCTGGAGCTGGCAGTCATGGAAGGAATCGGTGGAATGGTTGCAGGGTAAGCAGCTCGGCGCGCTCGCGCCGCAGGCTGCAACACCTTCAGCACCAAGGGCCTCTCGATGGCCGCAACCAAAACTGCCCCCTAACCTGAGCGCCTCCGATGGGCGACTGACATGGCGCGCGCTCAAGGAGCTGCGATCCCCGAGGGCTTGATGCGCGAGGGGTCGATGCTCAAAGGCTCCATGCTGCTGGTGGCAGCCTTTTTGGCCAACACCCTGCAGAGCGCCTTCTCTAGGGCGGTGGGGTCGGGCATGGATGCGCTGATGTTCACCTGGCTCACCTTCCTGTTCGCCTTGATCCTGCTGGTGCCCGTGCTGATGGCACGGCGCGGACGCGATCTGCCCACCGATGCTCTCCCCCTGCATCTGCTGCGCGGTGGCACAGGCATGGGCGGATTTTTGCTGTTCATGACGGCCGCCAAGCTCGTGAACCTGGTGAACGCCAATGTGTTGCTCAACACCACACCGCTCTTCATTCCGCTGCTGGCCTGGCTGGTGCTCAAGCAACACATCCCCCGAAACCTCTGGATCGCTCTGGCGGTGGGCTTTGCCGGCATGGTGATCGTCGTCAAACCGAATGCCAGCGTTCTCGATCAACCTGGAGATCTGCTGGGGCTTGCCGCAGGACTCGTTTGTGCCGTGGAGTTCCTCACGGTCAAGGAACTCAATCGCAGCGAATCGCCACTCACGCAGTTGTGGTACTTCCTAACGATCGGAACAGTGATCTCCAGCATCGCCATGGTGGGGCACTTTCACGCCATCAGCCTTGGCCAGGGACTGCTGGTTCTGGCTTCCGCCGCCTGCCTCCTGAGCTTTCAGGTCCTCTTGATCAAGGCTTATCGCTTTGCCGATCCAAGTTCCATCGGAGCCTTTCAGTATTCCTCCGTCATCTTTGCCGGGCTGATCGGATGGATCTGGTTCCAGCAGATTCCCACTCTCAGTGTTGTTTTAGGCACATTATTCATCTGCCTTGGCGGCGTGCTCAGCATCGTCAGGCAAGCCCCCGCGACCCCCTGAACTCTCGCCCGCCGCCCGTCCTGCTGATGGCCCTTCCGCACCTGCTCCACATTGGCTTCACCACAGCCAACGCTGAAAGGGCTGCCGATTTCTTCGAAACCAACCTGGGCTTCAGGCGTAGCGAAAGCCTGCTGGTGGAAGCAGGCCCCTATGCCCAGCTGGTGGGCCTGCCCGGCTCGCGGTTGAAGCTGGTGCAACTGCACCTGGGCGACGCCACCCTCGAGCTCACCGAGGTGCTGAGCCTGGGCGACGGCCTGCGGCCTGGGCGCCCGATTCCGGCCGATTCCCGCAGCTGCGACCTCTGGTTTCAACACATCTGCATCGTGGTGAGCGATCTGGACGCCGCCAGCGCCAAGGCGCGCCAGGCGATTGCCAACGGCTCCCTGGTGGAGGTGTCCACCGCCCCCCAGACCCTGCCGGCGTGGAACACCGCCGCCGCCGGCATCCAGGCCTTCAAGTTTCGCGATCCGGAGGGGCACAACCTGGAGCTGCTGCAGTTTCCCCCCGATAAGGGCGAGGCCCGCTGGCATGCCCCCCCGCCAGCCAGCGCCCCCTTCCTGGGGATCGACCACAGCGCTCTCTCTGTGGCCGACACCCCGCGCAGCTGCCGCTTCTACGACACGCTGCTGGGCCTGAAGCTGGGCGGCGATGGAGTGAACAGCGGCCCCACCCAGGATGGGCTCGATGGCCTTCAGGACACCCGGGTGCGCATCACAGGCCACCGCTGCCCCACGGGCGCCGGCGTGGAATGCCTCAATTACCAGCCCCCCAACAGCGGCAGACCCAGGCCCGCGGATCAGGGGGCCCAGGACCTGGCCCACTGGCAGATCCGCCTGCGGGTTGCCGATCTGGATCGCATCGCCACAGCCGCGGAGGCCTTCGGAGGCCAGGTGCTCCATGGCGGCGTGATTGCGCTGGGCGACCAGGCCGCCTTGGTAGGCAGCGAGCGCGCCCTGCAGCTGGCCGACCCCGATGGCCACCAGCTGCAAGTGATCCAGGGTTAGGCCGGTAACTCCACCACCAGCACCCGAATCGAGCGGGGGGCTACCTCGCAGTGATCCCCAACCACGGGCGGGCCGTCGCCCCAGCCCACAACATCGCCAGGGCTCGGCTGGGCCGTGTCGATCCAGTGGCGCCAAGGCTGGGAACCAGCATCGGCGGGGGGCAGCCCAAAGTCCAGCGGTTCCCACCAGGCATTGGCCATCAGATGCCGGCGGTAGCGATGGCAACTGCTGGTGATGGTGACCGCAAAGGAACGGGAAGCATCGCTCCAGTCGGGCTGACCCGGCACCACCCCATGCCAGGTCACCTGGTTGCGCAGGAGCAGATCCTCGAGCAACAGCTCCTGCCCCTCGAGCACAACATCACGACGGCTCCGGAAGGCGATCAACTGCTGCACGAAGCGCCGCAGATCTCCATGGCGCTCCACCAGGCTCCAGTCGAACCAACTGATCGGGGCGTCCTGGCAGTAGGCGTTGTTGTTGCCCTGCTGGCTGCGGCACACCTCATCCCCCATGCCCAGCATCGGGGTGCCATCCGCCAGCAACAACAGGGTGAAGAAGTTGCGCATCTGCCGCTGGCGCAGGGCCAGCACATCCGGATCCTGCGTCAGCCCTTCAACGCCACAGTTCCAGCTGGCGTTATCGCTACTACCATCACGATTGGCCTCGCCGTTGGCTTCGTTGTGTTTGGCGTTGAAACTCACCAGATCCGCCAGGGTGAAGCCGTCGTGGCAGGTGATGAAGTTGACGCTGGTCTCCGCCCGGCGATGCTCATAGCCGTAGATGTCGGGACTGCCGATCAACCGCTGGCTGACCTGGGGCACCATTCCCCCATCGCCCTTGAGGAACCGGCGCACATCATCCCGGAAGCGTCCATTCCACTCCTGCCAGTTGTCGCCAACGAAGCGACCCACCTGATAGAGCCCGGCCGCATCCCAGGCCTCGGCGATCAACTTGATGCCGGCTAACACCGGATCGGTGTCGATATCCCAGAGAATCGGCGGCAACGGTGAGGGCTGACCGGTTTCGTCGCGGGCGAGCACCGAAGCCAGATCGAAACGGAATCCATCCACATGCATGTGTTCCACCCAATAGCGCAGGCTGTGGCGGATCAGCCTCCGCACCACCGGATTGTTGGCGTTGAGGGTGTTGCCGCAGCCGGTGTAGTCGGCATAACGGCTGGGATCTTGATCCAGCAGGTAGTAATCGGCATTGGCAATCCCCCGATAGCTGAAGGTGCGGCCGGTTTCATTACCCTCAGCCGTGTGGTTGAACACCACATCGAGAATCACCTCGATGCCGGCGCGGTGCAACGCCTTCACCAGATCCCGAAACTCGTCGAGGGGGCCCAGGGGATCGCAGCGGGTGCTGTAGCCGTGATGGGGCACAAAGAAGGAGATCGGCTGGTAACCCCAGTAGTTGGGCAGCCCCGCTGGCGCGTCGTGGACATCGAACTGGAACACCGGCAACAGCTCCACCGCCGTGATGCCCAGCTCCTGCAGATAGGGAATCTTGTCGATCAGACCGGCATAGGTACCGGCCTTCGGCGCGGCCACTCCCGAGCTGGGATCAGCCGTGAAGCCCCGCACATGCAACTCGTAGATCACCGTTTCCCGGGCCGGACGGCGCAGGGGCTGGTCCCCCTCCCAGTCGTAGCCATCGGGATCGACCACCACACTTTTCATGGCACCGGCGGAGTCGCTCGGCATCGCCAGAGCTAATCCGTAGGGATCGATCAGCAGCAGGGAGGGATCAAAGCGCAAACCCCGCGATGGATCCTGGGGGCCATGCACGCGGTAGCCGTACACCTGGCCCGGTTGCAGCCCCGGCAGCCAGGCATGCCAGTAGTGGGAGGTGCGGTGCTGCTCTCCTTCAAGCTGCACCACCACAGCCGGCTCATCATCGTCCGGGCGATCAAACAAACACAGCTCCACCAGGGTCGCGTCCTTGGCATAGAGGCTGAAGTTGACGCCGCCATCACCCGGCGTGGCCCCGAGCGGAGCGCTGGATCCAGGGGCAGGCGTGCATCGGGCAGGGGGCGCGGAAATCACCATGGGTGCTGCCGGCACGACCGGATCTGGAGCCTGTGACGATCATGGCCAGGGTTGACTGAACTGGGTACGTTGAGCCCACCTTGCAGCCCAGAATCAATGGAGATCACCGTGGTGGAGCTGTTGGTGCCGGCGGCACCATCCACCCTGGCCCAGGCATCTCTGCTGATCCTGCGGCTGTTCCTGGGGATCTGCTTCATTCGCCACGGTTGGCCCAAACTGCGCAACCTCAAAACCTGGGCCACGGCGATGCAGACCCCCGAGTGGCTGTGCTTTCTCTCCGCTGCTTCGATGTGGGGCGCGGGCATCGCCCTGATTCCGGGCTTGCTCACCCCCCTGGCGGCCCTGGCCATCCTGGTGTCGATGGCCTATGCGGTGGTTGTGGAGCTCAAGGCGGGCTTTCCATTCATCGGCCCCGACCCTTACCAGATCCCCCCAGGCGATTACGCCGGCCCGATGGGGGTGGGTGACCCCCCCAGCTGGGAGAAGGCCGCCATGTATGTGGTGATGTCTGCGGTGCTGGCCAGCTGCGGTGGCGGCCTGTTCTCCCTCGACAACCTGCTGATCGCTGATCTGCTCAAAACGATGCTGGCCTGATCTCAGCGGCTGAGCCGCTCGCGCAGATGATCGCCCACCCGCAGGGCATTGGCGATGGCAGTGAGCGAAGGGTTCACCGCGCCGATGGTCGGCATGAAGCTGGTATCAACCACGTAGAGGTTGTCGAGGTCGTGGGCCTTGCAGTTGAGATCGAGCACTGAGGTGGCCGGATCACTGCCGAAGCGGCAGGTGCCAGCCTGATGGCCCACCGCCGCGATCGACATGTCGTTCTTGATATAAAACTGCCGCTCCACCAGGTGATTTTTGAGATAGAGCCGGTCGAGCATCCCCGTAAGCCGGCCGTAGAGTCGCTGGGCCGCCGTCTGGTTGTTGGGCGTGTAGGCCAGATGAATCTGACCCTCGCCATCCACGGTCACGCGGTTGTTGGGATCGGGGAGGTCTTCGGAGGAGATCCAGAAATCGAGAGCATGTTCGGCGATTTTGTCCATCGACCAACCCGGCATCAGGAAGGTTTCCAGCGGCGCATAGCCCTTCATGATCGTGCCGTTGGTCTTCCCCGTCATCTGGATGTTGCCCATCGGGTAGTCAAAGTCGGCATCACCGAGATACCAATCATTGATCGAGATGGTTTTCTGAAACACGGTGGTGTTCGGCTCATGGGCCAGGGCCACCATGGCCTTGCTGTTGTGGAACATGTAATGGCGCCCCACCTGGTCGGAGCTGTTGGCCAGCCCGCGGGGATGCTTGTCGTTGGCTGACATCAACAGCAGCCGGGCGCTGTTGGCAGCCCCACAGCTCACCACCACCACATCCCCACGCACGGTCATCGGTTGGCCATCGCGCTCCAGCTCGACCGCCTGCACGCTGCGGCCGGAGGGGTCGGTCTGCAGACGGCGCACATGGGCCCGGGTCAGCAGCGACACATTCGGCGCTGCCAGGGCCGGCCGCATCCCCAGCACCTCCGCATCGGATTTGGCGTGCACCAAACAGGGGAAGCCATCGCAGCAATTGCACTTGCGGCAGCGGCTGAAGGGCATGTTGGCCTCATCCAGCATCACCCCACTGGGGGCATGGAACGGATGCAATCCGGCCAATCGCAGATCATCCACCAACTGCTGGATGCGGGGCTCATGGGCCACCGGCGGATGGGGGTAGGGACCACTGCAGGGGGGCTCGGTGGGATCTTCTCCCCGCTGGCCATGCACGTGGTACATCTCCTCGGCCCGCTGGTAATAGGGCTCGAAGTCGCTGTAACGCAGGGGCCAGGCTGGCGAAATGCCATCGAAATGATTGAGCTGCTCAAAATCCTGCTGCCGCAGCCGAAAGTGGGCCGCGCCGTACATCTTCGTGGCTCCACCCACGAAGTAATGGCTGCCGGGCTGAAACGGCTTGCCGTGCTTGTCGTGCCACACATCCTTGGAGACGTAGCGCCCCTTCTGGAACACCTCATCAGCATCCCAGTTCTGGGGCTCCTGGGGCAGCCAATCGCCCCTCTCCAGCACGAGGATCTTCAGCCCGCTGGGAGCCAGATGGCGCGCCAGGGTGCCACCACCGGCGCCACTGCCAATGATCACCACATCGAAGTGGGCCCCATCAGCCACCTCCAACTGGCCGGCATTCGGCAAGGGCGAAACAGACAGGGAAGGACCGGGAAGCTCGCTGTGATGGGAGGCGTGGGTCATGGCTGAGCTGGAAGAATCGGAGAAGAATCAGGAGGCTTTGAAGGCTGAACAGATCAAGCGTTAACCAGATGAATAACGACTCAACTGGTTAACCATCTTGGCGACGGTGGCGCTCCATCCGGTCTGGTGGGAAGCACCCACACCACGGCCATTGTCTCCGTGAAAGTATTCGTTGAACTGGATCAGATCCATCCAGTGGGGATCCGTCTGGAACAACTCCACATCACCATTGAAGGCCCGCCGCCCGGATCCATCCCGCCTGAAGAGTCCCACCAAGCGCTTCTCGAGCTCAAGCGACACCTCCCAAAGATTGAGCCAGTTGCCGGAGCGCGTAGGGAACTCCACCTTGAAGTTGTCCCCGTAGTAATGGGCGTATTTCTGCAACGACTCAATCAGCAGGAAGTTGATCGGCATCCACACCGGCCCACGCCAATTGGAATTGCCCCCAAACATCGCCACAGGACTGTCCCCCGGGCTGTAGGCCAGGATCTGGCTATCGGAGCCCTCCGTGAACGAATAGGGATGGTCGCCGTACACCTTGGACAGGGAGCGGATCCCGTAGGGGGAGAGGAACTCCTCTTCGTCAAACAGACGCTCACAGATGCGTCGCAGGCGATCCTCCGGCACCAGGGTGTAGAGGATGCGGTCGTTATGCCACTGGCCGAGGTTGTGTTCCAACCAGGTGGGCGTGGTGTGCTCATGCACAAACCAGGCCATGCTTTTGAGCACATCGAGCACCGGTAGGCGACCGACGGTTTCACGGTCGAAACTCGCCACCGCCAGCAGGGGAACCAGACCCGAAAGGGAACGGGTCCGCAGGTAGTCGGTGCTGCCGTCCGGCCTCTTGATCACGTCGTAGTAGAAGCCATCGTCCTCATCCCAGTTCAGGAAGCCTCTTTCTGAACGCGCGTTGAGGGTGATGGCCAGTTGCGTGAAGTCGTAAACGAAGCGCTCGCAGGTGTCGGCATACTCAGGCTCCTCACGGCTCAGCTCCACCGAGATGTTGAGCAAATTGAGACTGAGGGACGCCATCCAGGCCGTGCCATCACACTGCTCAATGCGGCTGCCATCGGCCAGGGGAAAACGCCGATCAAACACGGCGATGTTGTCGAGACCCAGAAAGCCCCCCTCAAACACGTTGTCGCCGGAGCGATCGTTGCGGTTGGCCCACCAGCCGTATTCGAGCAACAGCTTGCGCAGGGCGGCCCGCAGGAAGGGCTGATCGGCCTGGCCGCTCTGCTTGCGATCGATCTGGTAGATCCGCATCGCCGCCCAGGCGCCGATCGGCGGATTGGGATCGGAGAGAGCCCACTCATAGGCGGGGGTTTGGGCGCTGGGGGCTGTGTAGTGGGGGCTGCGCAGCAACATCGCCTGCTGCTTCGCCATCTCTGGATCGAAGATGGCGAAGGCGACGGCGTGGAACATCAGATCCCACTGGCAGAAGTAGGGGTACTCCCAGGCATCCGGCATCGAGATCACATGGTGGGCGTGAAGTCGACTCCACAGAGCCGTATCGGTGTGCCAGCGGTTGGCCGGTGGCGTGGGCTGGGTGGGATCCCCCTCGAGCCAGCGCAGCACGCTCCAGCCGTAGTACTTCTTGCACCACAGCAACCCCGCCAGGGCGGAGCTGTGAATCAAGCGATCCTCGGGGTCTAGCCCCGGCAAGGTGTGCTCAAAGAACTGCACACACTCCGCCTCCCGCACCTGGAACAGCGCATCAAAAGCGGGCCCGAAAGGTGGTTCAGCATCGGCATTGGGCACGCGCCCATCCAACCGTTTCCGCAGGCGCAGTTCGACAACCCACTCCTCTGCCGGAGCGAGGGTGCGCTGCAACAAGCGGGCCGCCTTGGTGCCGCACTGGACTGGATTGATCGCCTCTACCTCACCGCCGATCACATAACGGTGAAACCCATCCTTTTGAAAAGGGGTGGTATTGGGCTGGCCGTAGAGGCGCTGGTGGTTGGTCTCGTTGTCGGTGAACAACCAGGTGCCCCCATCCCGGCAGAGCAGCTCGTAGGCCCCCAAATTTGGAACGTCACCGGTAACCAGTGCGTCACCGTCCAGGCCCATCGGCTGGCGCTGCTCGTCGGGGTAGCCCCAGCCCCAGGTGTTGCGCAACCACAGGGTGGGCAACAGGGTGAGGGGGGCAGGATCAGGCCCGCGGTTGGTGACGCGAATGCGGATCAGCAGGTCGGTGGCTGAGGCCTTGGCGTATTCAATGACGACGTCGAAGTAGCGGCTGGCATCAAAGATGCCCGTATCCACCAGCTCGTATTCCGGCTCGCTGCGGCTGCGGCGGCCGTTTTCATCCACCAGCTGCTGGTAAGGGAATTCAGCCTGGGGATACTTGTACAGCCCCCGCATGAAGCTATGGGTGGGAGTGTTGGCGAGGTGGTAGTAGTAATCCTTGATATCTTCGCCATGGTTGCCCTCGGGGTTGCTCAGGCCAAAGGGTCGCTCCTTGAGGATCGGATCGACCCCATTCCAGAGGGCCAGGGAGAAACACAGCCGACACTGCTCATCGCAGATGCCCAGCAGTCCGTCTTCTCCCCAGCGATAGACCCGCGAGCGGGCCTGATCGTGGGGGAAGGAGCGCCAGGCATCGCCATCGGCGGAGTAGTCCTCCCGCACGGTGCCCCACTGGCGATCGGGCAGGTAACTGCCCCAAAGGGTCCAGGGCTGGAGGCCCTGGTCGCGCTCCAGGATGCGGGCGGCCTCGGGAATGGTGGTCACCGGGGGGGTTGACGTCATCGCAGGGATGCCTTGAGGCCATCGGCGATGCGCAGGGCATTGGCGATCACGGTGAGACCGAAGCCCATGGCCGGACAGGCCGGGAAGACACTGGCATCGGCGATGGTGAGGTTGGACACCTCGTGGCTGCGGCCCTGCAGATCCACCACCGAGGTGGCCGGGTTGTCGCCCATGCGGCAGCTGCCGCAGCTGTAGCCCATGGCCGATAGGGGCGCCTCGCCGCGGGGATGGGTGGGGGCTTCTTTCACCACATGGCAATCAGGATCGGCCTCCACCGCCTTGAGGGTGTCGATCCAGCGGTAGACGAGGCGGTCATGGGCCTCGCGGTTGTTGGCCTGATAGGTGATCTGAATGCGATCCCCACGCAGGCTGACGCGGTTGTGGGGATCGGGCAGCACCGGGCTCATCGCCCACCAGCTGATCGAGCGGGAAGCGAGCTGCTCGAGGCCGAAGTTGGGCAGCAGCTTGGTCACCAGCGAGAGCACGGGCGGCGACTCAGCAAACAGGGCATCCTGCAGAACGCCGCCGCCGTTCTGAATCGAACCCAGCGGGAAGGAAACGTTCTTGTCGCCCCAGAGATAGTCGTTGATGCCGTAACTGCGCCCATAGCGACCGCTATTGGGCTCGGTGGCGAGCTGCAGGATGGAGGTGAGCTGCAGCTTCATCAAGTTGCGGCCCACCTGGTCGGAGCCGTTGGCCAGGCCCCGGGGATGGCGATCGGTGGCCGAGCGCAACAGGATCGCGGCGCTGTTGATGGCCCCGGCCGCCAGAACCACCTGATGGCCCATGAACAACCAGCTCTGGCCATTCACCAGGGCCTCCACACCCCGCACCTCCGTGCCGGTGGGATTGACATGCAACCGCTGCACCTGGGCGCCGGTTCGTACCACCACCGCGGCAGAAGCGCGGGCGGGATCCACCCCGAACAGCTCCGCATCACCGGAGGGATCAGCCAGCGATTCCGACCAGCTCTGAGGCAGGGGATAGGGATTCACGCCCTGGCGGTCAAACGCCAAACGCAGCTCTTCGAAGAAGGGCTCAACGGGTTTGGGGGCGAGGGCGTAATTGCCGCTGGAGCGGGGCTCTGTGGGATCAACACCCCGCTGTCCATGCACGCGATACAGGCTTTCCGCCTGGTCGTACCAGGGCTCGAGGTCGCTATAGCTGAGCCCCCAGGCTGGCGCCTGGCCCTCCTGCAGCGCGAGGCCGGCCAATTCCTGCTCACGCAACCGCTCCAGCACGCCCCCCCAGATCTTGGTGTTGCCACCGAGCGCGTAGATGGTCTGGGGAGAGAACGGGTCCCCGTCGGTACCAAACCACTGCTCCTTGGGGTGATAGCGGTCCTTGCGGAAGAGGTCGACATCGGCCACGTTTTGGTCGGCCAAGGACATCTGCTGGCCACGCTCCAGCAACAGCACCGCGTGACCAGCATTGGCCAAGGACCTCGCCATGGTGGCGCCGGCTGCACCGCTGCCGATGATGATGACGTCGTAATGGCGGTCGTCGATGATCATGCGTAGGTGTTCAACAGGACGTGCAGCTCAAGTGCGCTGCCAGACGTAAATCAACACGAAGAGGATGATCCAGATCACATCCACGAAGTGCCAAAACAGGGATGTGGCCTGCACCCCTTGCTCTCCCCCCGCATAATTCCGGGGAATGAACGACTTCACCAGCATCAGGCCCATCAGGAACACGCCAGTGGCCACATGCAGGCCGTGAAAGCCTGTGAGCAAATAGAAGGTGCCCCCGAACGTGCCTGAAGTAAAGCCAAACTGCAGACCACTCCACTCAACGGCTTGGCCGTAAAGGAAATAGGCCCCCAGGGCCATGGTGACCAGCCAGAACGCCCGGAACCCCAGCAGGTTGCCCTTGGCCATGCAGCGCTCTGCCAGCCAGATGGTGCCGGAACTGGACACCAGCACCACGGTGTTGATCAGCGGCATACGCCACTCCAGACCCGCCACGCCCGCAGGCAACCAATTGAGAGCACTGGTTTTCAGAATGGCGAACCCACTGAAGAACGTCAGAAAAACGACGCTTTCAGAGCACAGAAAGATGATGAAGCCCGTGAGGTTGTGCTTGGGATGGGCGGTGTTGGAATCGGGTCTATTTGAATCAACGGTGGCGGTCATGTGCTGGCCTCCTGAAGGGTGAGCTCCCGTTCGATTTCGGCCTGATGGTCAACCAGGGGCTCACCAGTGCCATAGCCATAGGGACGACTAATCACGGTGGGCACGTGCTCACCAAAGTTGTCCTCCGGCGGAGGAGAGGGCAGCAACCACTCCAGGCCAATGGCATTCCAGGGGTTGTGGGTGGCCTTCGGTCCCCGCACCCAGGCGCTCACCATGTTGAGTAGGAAGGGAATGATCGACACCCCCAGCAGGAAAGCCCCCAGGCTGGCCAGCACATTCCAGAAGGCAAATTCCGGGTCGTAACTCGACACCCGACGGGGCATGCCCATTAGCCCCAGGGGATGCATCGGCAGGAAGTTGAGGTTGGCCCCAACAAAGGTGAGCAAAAAATGAAGTTTGCCGAGGCCCTCATAGGGCATACGGCCAATGAACTTGGGAAACCAGTGATAGATGGCGGCAAAGATGCCCATCACCGCAGCCCCGTAGATCACGTAGTGGAAGTGGCCCACGACGAAATAGGTGTTCGACACGTGAATGTCGATGGGCACGGTGGCCAGCATGATGCCCGTGATGCCCGCAAACACAAAGTTGAACAGGCCGCCGAGGCAGAACAGCATCGGCGTCGTGAGCCGCAATTTACCGCGCCAGATGGTGCCCAGCCAGGCGAACACCTTCACGCCAGTAGGCACCGCAATCAACATGGTGGTGAACATGAACAGATTGCGCATCCACTGGGCAACGCCGCTGGGGAACATGTGGTGCACCCACACGATCAGCCCCAGGCCGACGATGATGAACGAGGCCAGGCAGACGTAGACGTAGCCGAAGAGGGGTTTGCGGGAATAGACGGGGAACAGCTCGGAGAAGATGCCGAACACCGGCAGGATGATCACGTAGACGGCCGGGTGGGAATAGAACCAGAAGAAGTGCTGATAGAGCACGGGATCGCCGCCCCCCTCCGGCTGATAGAAACTGGTGCCAAAGTTGAGGTCCATCAAGAGCATGATCGCCCCACCGGTGAGCGCCGGCAGACCGATCAACTGCAAACTTTGGGCTGCCAGGGCTGTCCAGCAAAACACCGGCATGCGAAAGAAGCCCATACCAGGGGCCCGCATCCGCAGAATCGTGGTGACGAAGTTCACCGCACCCATGATCGACGACACCCCCGAAAGCGCCACGGCAGTGAGCCAGAGCCCCTGGCCATTGACGAAATGCCCCAGAGGGTTCTGGGTGCTCACCGGTGGGTAGGACCACCAACCGGAATAGGCAGGCCCCCCCGGCACGAAAAAGCTGGCGATCAACAGAGTTCCGAAGACGGGAACCAGCCAGAACGCCACCGCATTGAGGCGAGGGAAGGCCATATCGGGGGCACCGATCATGGTGGGGATCAACAGATTGTTGAGCCCATTCAGCACCGGAAAGATGAACAGGAACAACATGATCGTTCCGTGCATCGTGTAGATGCCGTTGTATACGGTGCGATCAACCAGATCGGCGGCAGGCGTGATCAACTCACCGCGGATGATCATGGCCAGCAGGCCACCGATCAAGAAGAAGAAAAAGGCAACAACAATGTATTGGATGCCAATCACCTTGGCATCGGTGTTGAAGCCGAAATAACGGCTCCAAGAGGCCTCTTCAGGGGGACTGGGCGGGAAGGTGGCGGAGGTCATCGGGCTCAGGCGTCGTGCGGCAAGGTGTTGGATCCGGGAACGTTCACCTGGGGCGGTGGAGCCGGCTTCACCGTGGCCCAGCCGGTTTTTTTGAGCTGCTGCCGGGCTACGAATTCCGTCGTGGCATCGCTGAGGCCGGACTGCAGGGGCTGGCCTGCTGCGTTCTGGAGCCAGGCCTGATAGGCCTCCGGGCTTTCCACCACCACATCGGCCTGGTTGGCCGCAAACCAGGTGCCGCTGAACTGGGAATCCCGCAGGCGATAACGACCTTCCCGGCTGGGGGTGAGATTGAAATCAATGGCCCGGCCGGGGATCACATCCTGCTTGAGGCGGAAAGCCGGGATGTAGAAGCCATGAAGCACATCGTCGGACACCAGTCGGAACGTGACGGGCTGATCCACCGGTAGGTGGAGCTCGGTGGAGGAGACGTTGGCCTCGGGATAGCGAAACTCCCACGACCACTGCCGGGCAATCACCTCAACCTGCTCAGCCGGCAGCCGATCCCCCGGGTAGCCGCCCTGGTCTTCGATCGGATTGGCCAGATGGATGTGTTCCATCGGGCCCAGCACCCCCAGGCTGGTGTTCACGCGCATCGTGTAGACGGCAATGGCCATCACCAACACGAAAGGGATGGCCGTCCAGATCACTTCGAGGCGGGTGTTGCCCTCGATGGGCTCGGCATCGCTCTCGTCGTACTTCTCAGCGCGGTGCATCACGATCACCCACACCATCACGGACACCACCGCTCCGAAGACGAAGGTGCCAATCCCGGTTTCAAAGCTGAACAGCCCATCCACGAGCGGGGCTGCGGTGGATGCCTGCACCGGCAGCCAGCGGTAGGCCTGCTGCGCCATCCACCAACTCAAGGCCACCAGTAGGGCGATCCAGCCGATCAAGGCCACCAGGCCCAGGCGGCTGATGGCCGGCCGGGAGCCCACGGGAGGCTGGGGGCGCCCGGGAGCGTTGCTCATGGCAGGGCCTCCTTGAGATCGGCACCGGCAGCGAGTAGCTGGTCGGCGGTGACATGCACACCAAACTCACCCGCCAACTCCGCCCCGAGGGTGCCGTGCAGCCCGATCACCAGAAACAGTCCGAGGCCAACCAGCAGGTAGAGCCACTGCACCTGGCGTCCCATGTCGCGGCGCCAGACGAAGCGCTGGTAGCCGCGCCACACCGTCATCGCGACGATCACCAGCAGGATCACCACACCGCCCACGCCATGCCACAGCATCGTCTCCATGCTCTGCAGCCCGATGGTGCTGGTGACACCGGGCAGCGGCACCGCCAGCAGCATTTCGAAGAAGCCGGCCGCCACGGTGAAAAAAGTGGCGATGGCGCAGGCCAGCAGGTTGTACCAACCCACATCGTGGAAGCCGCCGCGGGTCACCGGCAGGGCCAGAAAGCGGAACACCCGCTTCTCCACTGGATAGAGAGCGCCAGCGATATCAAAGGCAATGGCGATCACGAACAAGCCGATCGTGAGATGCACCAGGTTGGGGTGAATCGGCAGGGCATAGGGCAAGCCATTGGAGCCGAGGTCAGCGGCCAACTGCTCAATGGGTGAGCCGGCCGGAATGAATTCCAGTGCGCTTTCCATCACACCAACCCCGCCCGCGTCGCCTGCACCACCGGCACAGTGTGAAGCCCATACACCCAGATCAGCTGATTGCCGAGGGTGACCTGCACCACGATCAGGGCCGTCAGCAGGCCTCCAGCACCGAGGAAGGCCAGCGGCAGCTGCTGGGGGTCCTTGTTGCGGATCACGTAGCGCCACCCCGACATCAGCGACAACACCCCCGCCAGCGACCAGCCGATGGTGCTGTGCAGGTTGAGCAGGTCGCGCGAGGCTCCGTAGGGATTGGCCAGCCCCGCCTCCACCTGACCAAAGATGATCGCCACAAAGATCGCTGCGGTGGCGAACAACAGGTTCCAGAAGCTGACCTCAAACAGCGCTGGCCGGCGGGTCAAGACACCGATCAGATCAAACACAAATGTGATCAGCCCCATGGCGATCACGAAGTGCACCACGATCGGATGGATGGTGTCCATCCAGGGGAGGTTGTGATCGTTGAGCGGCGGCAGCAGCTCAAGCATGGGCCCTGACCAAACACGATCGATCTCCACACTGGAGAGCCCTCGCGGAGGGGCCAGCAAGCTGTGATGGTTTGCTACACGGCCGTGCGGTTTTGCTGACAGTGATGTCCAAACAGGCCCGCGATTCCTGCCAAGCGGGCGATTTAGGGTGGCTGCTCTTCTGTGTTTTCTCCGGTGACGGTTCCCGCTTCCCCCACCCTGCGCTGGGTGACCGCCGCCCTGCTGTTTGCCGCAGCCGGGCTGTCGATCGTGCTGCCCTTCGTCTCGGCCACCCTGCTCACCATTGCCGTGGGGGGGGTGTCGGTGGTCGCGGGGGTGTCCCAGCTGCTACGCCTCACCGGCGAGGGCGACACCAAGGGCAAAATCTTCCGCCTGCTCTCCGGCCTGCTCTACCTGGGCGGCGGCGTTTGGGTGCTCGCCTTCCCGATCGCCAGTGAAGTGAGCCTCACGTTGTTTGTGGGCTTCCTGCTCGCCTTTGAGGGGGTGATGGAACTGGCCGCCGCGGCCACCGGCCAGGGCCCTGCCCGCGCGCTGGTGCTGCTCGACGGCATCGTCACCGCCGTGCTCGGCGGCATGCTGATCGCCGAGTGGCCCTCCGACAGCATCTGGGCCATCGGCATGTTGTTCGGCATCGGCCTGGGGTTCTCCGCCATCAACCTGATCACGGCTCCAACTCAGCCGGCCAGCTGAGTTGCAGGTCGCCAACGGCCGCCGCATCGAGGCGCCTGGGGTCGGCGACCCCCAGGCTGCCCCCCTCGCGCAGCACCTCAACGCTGTTGGCTGAACCCATCGCCGCCGTGATCACAAGCCGGTGGCCCATCGCCTCCAGCTTGGCGGTGGTGTCGGGGCTGAGGCCCTGTTCCACGCTGATCTGGTCGGGCCAGAGCTGGGAGTGAATGCGGGGGCTGGCCACGGCTGAGGCCAGGTTCAGCCCATGCACCATGCGGTTGAGCAGCACCTGCAACACCGTAGTGATGATGCGGCTGCCTCCAGGACTGCCGGTGGCCAGCCAGGGCCTGCCATCGGCACGAAACACCAGGGTAGGCGTCATCGAGCTGAGCGGCCGCTTGCCCGGGGCAATGGCATTGGCGGCTCCCTGCACCAGGCCATAGGCATTGGCCACACCGGGTTTTGCGGTGAAGTCGTCCATCTCGTTGTTGAGCAGGAAGCCGGCACCAGGAACGCTGATGCCGCTGCCGTAGGCGAAGTTGAGCGTGGTGGTGAGGGCCACCAGGCCCCCCTGGCGATCAGCCACCGACAGATGGGTGGTGTTGGTGCCGCCGGAGCTGGGGCCCTCAGCGGCCAATTCGGCCGCAGGACGGTGGCGATCGCTGCGGATGCGGGCGCGCTGGCTGTTGGCATGGGCCGGGCTGAGCAGGCGCTCCAGGGGCATGGCCACCTGGTCGGGGTCGCCGAGCCAGTGGTTGCGGTCGCGGTAGGCGAGGTTCATCGCCTCGACCATCCGGTGCAGGCTGGCGGCACTGTTTAGGCCCAGCTGAGCCAGGGGCATGGGCTCCAACACCTGGAGCAGCTGCACCAGGGTGACCCCACCACCACTGGGAGGCGGCATGGTGAGCACCGGATGGCCCTGGAACCGCACCTGCAAGGGGCGCACCAGCTGAGCCTGGTAGCCGTCGAGATCTGCATGGCGAATCAGCCCGCCCCGTTGGTGCATCAATGCCACCAGGGCCTCGGCGATGGGGCCCTGGTAGAAGCCGCGCTCACCCTGGGCCGCGAGGCGTTGCAGGCTGGTGGCGAGCAGAGGCTGGCGCCAGCGGTCGCTGGGGCGCAGCGGGCGCGCCAGGAACAGCGCGTTGGAGGTGGGGTCGGCGCGGAGCAACGGCGCAGCCTGCTGCAGGGAATCGGCTAGCTCCTTGCCCACCGGGAAGCCGCGGCTGGCCAGCCGGATGGCCGGCGCCAGCACCGCAGCCCGGGGCAGCCGGCCGTAACAACGGTGCGTCAGCAGCAGCCCGGCGGGGGTTCCCGGCACGGCCACGCTCAAGGGGCTGCGGGTGGCCCGCGCACGGTCCACCTCACCATCGGCGCCGAGAAACATCCCAGCCATGGCGGCCAAAGGGGCGGTTTCGCGGAAGTTCACCGCCACGGCCGTGCCGCGGCCCAGGCGCAGCTCAGGGCTGGCCCCAGCCCGCGCGCCAGGGAGAGCCAGACAACCGCGCGCGGCCGCCGGCGACGGACCCGGCAGCCACAGCACCAGAAAGCCGCCGCCGCCCAGATTGCCGGCCTGGGGCAGGGTGACCGCCAGGGCGAAGGCCGTGGCCACCGCCGCATCCACCGCGTTGCCGCCACGGGCCAGAATTTCAGCCCCGGCCTGGGAGGCCCACTGCTCCTGGCTGGCCACCATGCCGCCCGGTGACCACTGGGGATGGAAGCGCTGGCTGCGCTCCTGCAGGATCTCGGCCTGGGCCGGGGAGGCCAGCACCGCCGTGATCGCCAGCGCCAGTATGCGAACGCTCATGGTTGCTCCGGCGCGCCGTAACCACCACCGCCCGGCGTCTCGATGCGCAAGGCCTCCCCCGGCTGCAGCGTCTGCTCAAAGCAGCCCTCCAGCTCCCGGCTGGAGCCATCGGCCCCGATCCAGCTGTTGCGGCCGCAGGCCCCCGCCGCGCCGCCGGCCAAACCCGCCGGCGGAACGCGGCGCGAGCCGGAAATCATGGAAACGTCCATCGGCGCAAGAAAGCGGAGCTGCCGCACCACCCCATCGCCACCGCAGAACCGGCCAGCCCCGCCGGAGCCGGCGCGGATCGCAAAGCGCTCAACCCGCACCGGAAAGCGACTTTCCAGGATTTCTGGATCGGTGAGCCGGGAATTGGTCATGTGGCTCTGCACGGCTGAAGCACCCGCATAGCCCACGCCTCCTGGATGCCGGCCGGCACCGGTGCCACCGCAGATCGTTTCGTAGTACTGAAGCTGGGCATTGCCGAAGCTCAGATTGTTCATCGTGCCCTGGGCCGCCGCCTGGATGCCCAGGGCGGCAAACAGGGCATTGGTCGCCGCCTGGGAGATCTCCACATTGCCGGCCACCACCGCCGCCGGGGGACGGGGATGCAGCAGGGATCCCTCTGGAACGATCAGCTCGATGGGCGCGAAGCAACCGGCATTGAGCGGGATCGACTCGCCCACCAAACAGCGAAACACGTAGAGCACCACCGCCTTGGTGACAGCCAGGGGGGCATTGAGATTGCCGCTGTGCTGGGGCGAACTGCCGCTGAAGTCGACCCGGGCGCGCCCGGCCTGGGCATCGATGGACACGGCCACCTGGATGTGGGCGCCATGGTCGAGCTCCACCCGGGCCTGGCCGCTGCGGAGCCGCGCCATGGCCTGGCCCACTGCCGCGGCCCCATGGGCCTGCACATGGGCCATATAGGCCTGCACCTCCTGCAGGCCATGGCGATCGATCAGGCGCCCCAGCCCGTCTACCCCCAGGCGATTGGCGGCCACCTGGGCCTGGAGATCGGCGAGCAATTGGTCGTGGTTACGCACCGGATGACAACCGGCAGCGAGCCGTTGCCGCCACAACGACTCATCAAAGCTGCCATGGCTGAAGAACGGCACGTTGTCGAGCAGCAGCCCCTCATCAGCGATCGTGCGGCTGAAGGCGGGCATCGAACCGGGGGTGATGCCTCCGACATCGGCATGGTGGCCCCGCGAGGCCACAAAAAACGCGGGCACCTGGGCCCCAGGTAGCGATCCTGGCGCGAACACGGGTGTGATGGCCGTGATGTCCGGCAGATGGGTGCCGCCGTTGTAGGGGTTGTTGGAGAGCACCACATCCCCAGGCGCCAAGGGAGGGCGATCACCCCGCGCGATCGCTTTGAGCAGGCTGACCACGCTGTCTCCCATGGAGCCCAGATGCACCGGAATATGGGGGGCATTGGCCACCAGCAACCCGGCGGCGTCAAACAGAGCGCAGGAGAAGTCGAGCCGCTCGCGGATGTTCACCGAGCGGGCGCTCTGCTGCAGGCGGCCGCCCATCTGCTCGGCGATGGCCGAAAAGCGGTGGTTGTAGAGCTCCAGAACAGTGGGGTCGGCAGGCGCGGCGGGGCTCGAAACCGGATGTTCAACAGGTTGTGCAACAGAACTCGCAACGGAACCGCCAACAGAACTCTCAGCGGAAACCGGGTGTGCCAGCGACTGCCGCTCCAGCAGCAGCGCCCCGTCGGGCAGCACCAACGCCTGCCAGCCGGGCTCCAGCACGGTGGTGGTGGTTTGATCAACCACCAGGGCCGGGCCCTGGAGATGCATCTGGGGCCGCAAGTGGTCGCGCTGCCAGAGGGGCACCCTCTGCCAGCCGAGCTGCTCACCCAGCCAAAGGCGTGTGCTGGCGGCGGCCGGCGCGCCCTTCCCAGTCGCAGTCCCAGCCCCATCCCCCCCTGCTGCCCAACCGGACTCCGTCCCGTCAGCGGGTAGCTCCTGACCGGGCAGCTCCTGACCGGAGGAGGTGATGTCGACCAGCAACCGCTCCACAATCCAGTCATCGCCAACCGGGAAGTAGCCGTAGCGCTGCTGATGACTCGCGGCAAAGGCCTGCCGCAGCGCAGCCAACACGGCCACATCGGGGACCACATCGGCGGCAGCATCAGGGGCGGAATCCTGGGGCGACCAGGGCACCTCCAACCCCCGCTCACTGCCGGGCGCCCGCAGCTCCAGCCGCACCCGGATCTGAGGGGAGGCGTCACCCAGATCTCCCACCTGCCGCAAGTCCTCCACGCCCCGGCACACCAGGGCTGCGCAGTGCTGGCGCAACACGGGCAACGAGGCAGGCGCCAGCGGCAGCCTTGGCGAGCACTCCAGCAACAGCGACTGCTCGGCCATGCCGAGCCCATAGGCGGACAACACACCCGCCAGGGGATGGAGCAGCACCCGCGATAGGCCCAGCACCTCGGCCAGACGGCAGGCGTGCTGCCCGCCGGCGCCGCCGTAGCTCACCAGCAACGCCTCGCGCAGGTCGTGGCCGCGCTGGATTGAAATGCGGCGCAGGGCCCCGGCCATCGTCTCGATGGCGATCTGCAGCACCCCCTCGGCCACCCGCTCGGGTGTGATGCCTGGCGCCACCGCCGCCATCACGGCCGCCAGCTCGGCAAAGGCCTGCTCCACGGCCTGCCCATCGGCGGTTTGGTCGGCGCTGGGACCGAACAGCGCCGGCAGGGCTGCGATGGGCAGCCGGCCCAGCAGCAGGTTGGCATCGGTGATCGTGGGCGGGCCGCCGCGGCGGTAGGCCGCTGGCCCCGGATCGGCACCAGCCGACTCCGGCCCCACCCGCAGCCGCAGGCCATCGAAACGCAGGATCGAGCCACCACCGGCGGCCACGGTGTGGATGGGCAGCATCGGCGCCTGCAGCTGCAGGCCAACGATCTCGGTGGCGGGGCTGCGCTCCCAGGCGAGATCGCCTCGCCGGTCATCGAAATGGAAGACATCGGTGGAGGTGCCACCCATGTCGAAGCCGACGATCGGCTGGGGCCGCAAGCCGGCAGCCTCCAGGGCCCGACGGCCCACCGCCACGGCCCCCACCATGCCCCCGGCAGGCCCCGAGAGGATCGTGTCCTTGGCGAGCAGCACCTCCGGAGCTGCCAGGGCACCACTGGAGCGCATCACCCGCAGCCGGGTATCCGGCCCGAGGGCCTGCCCCACTTGGCCCAGATAGTGCCGCAGCACCGGTGCCACCGCGGCCTCCACCACGGCGGTCTGGCCGCGGGGCACGAGCCGGGGCTGGCCGCTGAGCTGGTGGGAGAGCACCACGGCCTCAAAGCCCAGGGGCTGCAGCCAGGCACCCAGCTGCAGCTCCTGGCAGGGATTGCGGGTGCTGTGCAGCAGGGCCACGGCGCAGCTGGTGTAGCCGTCGGCCTGGGCGGCCCGCAACTGCTGGCGCAACCCCTCGGGCAGCGATAGGGGCTCGAGCTCTGCACCATCGGCCGCCAGCCGCCCATCCACCTCCAGCACCCGCAGGCGCAAAGGCTGGGGCCGCTCGATCGCCAGGGCAAAGATGTCCGGGCGGTGCTGGTCGCCAATGGTGAGCAGATCGGCAAAGCCCCGGTTGATCAGCAGCACCACCCCGGCCCCGCGCCGCTCCAGCAAGGCATTGGTGGCCACGGTGGTGCCGAGCCGCACCTCCTGCACCAACCCCGCTGGCAGCGCGCCGCCGGAGGGCAGGCCCAGCACCGCCCCGATGGCACGCACGGCCGGATCGCCCGGGCAATCAGGCTGCACCGACAGCACCTTGCGCACCACCAGCTCACCGGCAGGACTCCGCCCCACCACATCGGTGAAGGTGCCGCCGCGATCAATCCAGAACCGCCAGCCCGCCACTCAGCGGTAGTTCTCGAACTGCAGCGGCACCTCCACGTCCTGGGCCTTGAGCAGGCTGATGGCCTGTTGCAGGTCGTCCTTGTTCTTGCCGGTGATCCGCAGGCTGTCGCCCTGGATCGAGACGGTCACCTTCTTGAGCTCATCACGGACGGTTTTGCTCAGGCTCTTGGCCAGCTCCTGGCTGAGGCCCTTACGCAGCTTCACCACCTGCTTCACCCGGTTGCCGCCGACGGGCTCGGGGGTCTGGAAGTCAAAGATCTTCAGTGAGAGATTGCGCTTGGTGGCCTTCTGGCGCAGCACATCCTCCACGGCCTGGAGGGTCATGTCACTGGCGGTGGTGATGGTGAGGCTGGTCTCCTCCACCTCGATCTCGGTGTTGGAGTCCTTGAGGTCGTAGCGGGTGCCCACGTCGCGGCGCACCTGGTCGATCGTGTTGACGAGCTCCTGGCGATCGAAATCGCTCACCACATCAAAGGAATAGGTGTCGGCCATGGGGCTGGTCGGTCGGGCGGAAACGTGCGCGAATCGTAGGTGCGGCCTGCCAACCTGGATCCATCGTCCACGCTGCCTGCCGCCATGAGTGCCTCCCTCGCCCCCTTTGCCTGGTCGCTGCTGCTGGCCGCCGGTGTGGTGGTGTTCAGCACCGTGCCCCTCGGGGCCGCCCGCTCCCAGGCGAATTTCCAGATGGCCGACCTGGCCGCCCCGAGGGCGATGTTTGAGCGGCTGCCGGCCTGGGGGAAGCGCGCCGCCTGGGCGCACCAAAACTGCTTTGAGGCCTTCACCCTGCATGCTCCAGCAGCCCTGCTGTGCTTGCTGGCCGGCGTCAGCAGCCCGGTGGCCCTGATCGCCGCCTGGCTGCACCCCGCCCTGCGCCTGGCCTACATCGGCGTCTACGTGGGCAACGTGCCTGCGGTGCGCGGCCTGTGCTGGGCTGGCGGTCTGGTGTGCTCCGGGGTGCTCTACGTGGAAGGGCTGAGGGCAGTGCTGGGCGCCTAGCAACCAGGCCTCAGTCGAAGAACATCACGCTGACCACCTTGCCCATGTCCTCGGCCACGCGGCAGCTGGCCAGCAGGGTTTCGCTGTCGTGGAAGGCGTAGCAGATCAACTGGTCGCAGCGGCTGATGATGTCCTGGTTGCAGAGGCTGCTGGCCATTGGCAGGGGCAGATCGTCGTGCTCGGGCTTCTCCACCAGATGCAGCACCCGCTCGAGCTGGTCGCGCGATTCACCCGGCTGACGATCGAGGCTCTGGGGCAGCAACACGGTGAGCCGGGCCGGATCGATCTCCAGCACGCTGCGGATCACGGCCGCATTGACCCCCTGGGCGCCGGAGGTGATCAGATTGTGGCCTTCCTGGGCCAAGGAGCGGGCCACCAGTTCCACCAGGTGGATGGACACGACTGGAACGTGGCGACTGCCCAAAATGGCAATGCGCCGTTTGCTCCTGTCCTGGAGCATCGCCAGTTCCTGGGCAAGGGTGTCGATCCGATCGAGCGACGGAAGATCAAGGGACCGGGTCACCAGTAGCCCGCAGCCTGCGCTTTGAAACTAGCAGCGTTATTTCGCCATCGCGGGCAACTGCAATCGCCTGAACAGCGGTTCGAAATTGCAATGCTCCTCCACCAGCCGGAAGGCGAAGCTGGCCTTGACCGCTTCATGCAGGCGCACGTGACCAAAGGCCTGCTCAATCACCTCAACGGTGGTGAGGGTGTCGTGCTCGACCTTGAGCAGGGGCACGTCCAGTTCCTCGGCCCGGTTGAGCAGCTGGGGCAGGGGTTCACCGGCCCCGGTAAGGATCAGGCACTGGGTGGAGGCCTCCAGAGCCGCCAGCTGGATGTCAGTGCGATCAGCCCCGGTCACCACGGCCATGTTGCGGCGACGGCGGAAAAACTCCATCGCCGAGTTCACGTTCATGGCACCGATCGACAGGGTTTCCACCAACAGATCGAGCCGTTCCGGACAACAGAGCACCTGGGCCCCGAGCCGCAGGGCCAGCTCCTCCACCGTGACGCTGCGCAGCAGTGGGCTCTGGGGCATCACCCCCAGCACGGGCAAGCCGAGCTGGGCAAGGGCCGGTATCAGCTCGGTCCGCAGCTGGGGCACCAGCTCCGGTTTGACGGCGTTAAGCACCACCCCCGCCAGGCGCTCACCGAGCTGGGCCTGGGCGGCCAGCAGCGGATCGATGCTGCGGCTGTCCAACCATGGATGCACCAACACCACCGTGGCCTCGAGGCCCTCGGCCAGCTGGGGCAAGCTGAGGCCATAGAGCAGGCCCTCATGGAGGCTGCCGGCAGCTTCCAGCAGGGTCAAACCATCGGGGGTCTCGGCCAGCTGCTGGCGCAAGAGGGCGAAGCCTGGGCCGGGCTCCAGATCGCCCTGCACCAAGCGCTGCTGGGCCGTCGCCCCATCCAGCACATGCAAGGAGGGGATCAGATGGGCTTCCGGTAGCCCCAGGGTGGCGCCGATGAAGCGCACATCCGCATCCAACAGGGGCGACTGGCCCGATTCGGTGGACGCCTCATCAAGACTGGTGGCGAGGGGTTTGCCAAACCGCACAGGAATGCCCTGACGGCTGAGTTGGCGAGCCAGGCCCAACACCACGGCGGATTTGCCGCTGAAGGCTTCGCAGGACCCGATCAGCAAGGTGGGGGCCATCGGTCAACCTCGCTGGGGCATGTCTTGACCGTGAAATTTAGGCGGCGCTGCCCACCGGTTCGGTGGCGATGGGAGGCTGCCCCAGCAGCAACCAATGCCAGAAGCTCGGCGGCAGCTCATCCCCTTGCCGCTCCATCAACCACTGCACCAGCTGGTGGCAGGGCAGATCAAAGGCGTAGGCCACCTGCGGCAGGGCAGGGAAGGTGAGGTCGCAGTGGAGCACTTCAAGGGGCGCCGTTTCGCCACTCCAACGCAGCTGCAGGGCGTGGCTGCGGCCGCCCTGCAGCAACCGCCGGCCGGCCCACTCGCCCACCAGCAGGCTGGCCAGCGCCTCCTCCAACAACGCCTGATGCACCAAGCCCCCGCAGTAGGGAGCAAACAGAGGCACCAGGGGCGCAACGGCTTCAGGGGGAGTGCCAGGAGCCATCCAGGCGGCCAGTCTGTCGGCGGAATTCCACCATGGTGATACCTCAGCCGCCGTTTGCACCAGGCCCATGTCCAGTTCTTATGCGTGCACCGTGGCCGTGACCGGCGCCAGCGGCAGCCTCGGACAGGCGTTGCTGCGCCGGTGGTCGCGCCAGGGCGCGCAGCTGGTGGCCCTCACCAGCAGCACCCGGCCCCTCGACCTGCGCGATGACGCCGGCGAAACCATCGCGCTCGAGCAGGTGTCATGGCAGATCGGCGAAGAGCAGGCCCTGCGACCGCTGCTGGAGCGGGTCGATGTGCTGGTGCTCAACCACGGTGTCAACCAGCAACAGGCCCGCAGCCGCGAAACCACAGAGCTGGCCCTGGAGGTCAACGCCCTCAGCAGCTGGCGGCTGCTGGAGCTGTTTGCCGAGGTGGTGCAGCAGCGGCCCAGCAACGGCCGCCCCCGGGCGGAGGTGTGGATCAACACCTCCGAAGCGGAGATCCAACCAGCCTTCAGCCCGCTCTACGAGCTGAGCAAACGGCTGCTGGGCACACTTGTGAGCCTGCGGGCCCTGGATCTGGCCGGAGCCGAAGGGCCCCTGCGGATCCGCCGGCTGGTGCTGGGACCATTCCGCTCCGCCCTCAACCCGATCGGGGTGATGGGGGCTGATTTCGTGGCCTCCCAGGTGCTGGCCCAGGCCCGCCTGGGCTTCAACCTGATCATCGTCACCCCCAACCCCCTCACCTACGTGCTGATGCCGCTCACCAGCCTGGGCCGCTGGGCCTACTTCAAGGCATTAACGCGCCCCAGCCGCTGAGCTGGAGCTTAGAACTCGCGGTCGGTGAGGATTTCGCAGCCATCACTGGTGACAGCGATGGTGTGTTCCCACTGGGCCGACCAGCTGCCATCCACGGTCACCACGGTCCAGCGGTCCTTGAGGGTGCGGCAGGCCTTGCTGCCGGCATTGAGGATCGGCTCCACCGCCAGAGTCATGCCCGGGCGCAGCTTCATGTTGGGCATGTCCCGGGTGCGGAAGTTGAACACCGAGGGCTCCTCGTGCAGGTTGCGGCCGACGCCGTGGCCGGTGTAGTCCTCGACCACCGCGAAGCCATGGGCTTCCACGTGGTCTTGCACGGCACCAGCGATGTCCAGCAGGGTGTTGCCGGCCTTGATCTGGGCCAGTCCCTTCATCAACGATTCCTGGGCCACCCGGCAGAGGGTCTGGGCCTCCTCGGTGGCGCCCTCCCCCACGCAGAGGCTGACGCAGCTGTCGCCGTGGTAGCCGTCGAAGTAGGCGCCGGTGTCGATCTTGACCAGATCGCCGGCCTGGATCACGCGCTTGCTGTTGGGGATGCCATGCACCACCTCGTTGTTGATCGAGGCGCAGATGCTGGCGGGGAAACCGTGATACCCCTTGAAGCTAGGGGTGGCACCCATCTCGCGGATGCGCTTCTCGGCGTGGCGGTCGAGGTCGCCGGTGGTCATGCCGGGGGCCGCCATCTCCAGGATTTCGCGCAGCACCGTGGCCACGATGCGGCTGGCCTGGCGCATCGTGTCGATTTCGCGGGCCGATTTGATCTCAACCCCGCGGCGACCTTTCTGAATGCGGGGGCCGGTCTCAACCACTGCGCTGCCGGCAGACCCCTTGGTGCTGGCCAGCAGATCGGCAAACAGATTCATGCTGGGAGACGCCGGCAGCGATGGAAAAGGCTCGCCTTCAAGCTACCAATGGGACCGGATCGTTGCGGGCTCAGGCATGGCGTTTGAGGGAAGAGCGACACCTCAGCCGGTACACTGTCGGTTTGGCAAGGCGTCGCGGAGCTGAGATGGCAACGGAGTCGACAGACAATCAAGCCGTAAACCCGGCAGAGCAGGGTTCTGAGGAGGCCAGCGCCACCGAGACCAAGACGGCAGAAGCGAGCACGGCCACCGCTGTGCAGGCCAAGCCCGCCACGTCCGTGAAGGCCACCACCGGCAAGCTCAGCGCCCAGGACCTGATCCGCGCCTTTGAGGCCGAACAGCTCAAGGACGAACTCCCCGAGATCTACGTCGGTGACACCGTCAAGGTGGGTGTGCGAATTCGCGAGGGCAACAAGGAGCGCGTGCAGCCCTACGAAGGGGTGGTGATCGCCAAGCGCCACGGCGGTCTCAATGAGACCATCACCGTGCGCCGCATCTTCCAGGGCATCGGTGTGGAGCGGGTCTTCATGCTGCACAGCCCCCAGGTTGCTTCCGTGAAAGTGGAGCGCCGAGGTAAGGTGCGTCGGGCGAAGCTCTTCTATCTGCGCGATCGGGTGGGTAAAGCCACACGGGTCAAGCAACGCTTCGACCGCTGAGGTTGCCAACATGTTTCCTCACTGTCTGACGAGCATTCTTCAGACAGGGTGGTTTAACAAAAGCGGCCTCATGTTTACGGGGCATCGGCCTTGCGCCGTTAGTTCAGTTGGTAGAACGCAGGTCTCCAAAACCTGATGTCGGGGGTTCAAGTCCTCCACGGCGCGTTCGATGTCCCATTTTGCAGTTTCCAGGTTTCGAGCATGGAGTTGGATCTACAACCCGGAGATGTGGTCAAGGTGCTCGAATCAGCCGCTCTGGGGTGGGTTCGGGCGCGGGTGATCCGGGTGAAATCCGGTGGCCGTGTGGTCGTTCAGAGCGATCAAGGTCGTGAATTCACGGCACGGGGAAATCAGGTGCGCCTGATTGAGCCTGCGGGCTTTCGCCCCTGATCAGCCCTAAGGCTGCGCAATGCCCATTCGGGATGCCGGTCTGATTTGCATTCGCTGGTCTTTTGCCCAGTTGGTTGACGATCGGACCGGCGATCACGGATACTTTTCAAGTCGCTCAAGGGTCAAACCCCGAGCACGACACAGAACGCCGAAAGGCTGACTGGGACTGTAGTTCAACCGGTTAGAGCACCGCCCTGTCACGGCGGAAGTTGCGGGTTCGAATCCCGTCAGTCCCGTTTCCCCTGAATTAGGAGTTGTCCCTGTGGGTGCTGCGCAGTCCGTGGCAGGGCAAGCTTCTCGTCCAGTGCGTGTGCGACTGGCCCCGAGCCCCACGGGAACCCTGCATATCGGCACCGCCCGCACGGCGGTGTTCAACTGGTTGTTTGCCCGGCGCCAGGGCGGGCAGTTTCTGTTGCGCATTGAGGACACCGATAAAGAGCGCAGCAAGGCTGAATACACCACCAACATCCTCGACGGGCTCCAGTGGCTGGGGCTCCAGTGGGACGGCGATCCAGTGATCCAGAGCGCCCGCATCGCCGAGCACCGGGCCGCGATCCAGCAGCTGCTCGATTCCGGCCAGGCCTACCGGTGCTTTGCCAGCGAAGCGGAGCTCACCGCCATGCGCGAGCAGCAGGCCGCCGAGAAAAAAGCCCCCCGCTACGACAACCGCCACCGCGATCTCACGCCCGAGCAGCAGCAAGCCTTCATCGCCGAGGGCCGCGAAGCCACCATCCGCTTCCGCATCGACGACGACGCCACCATCACCTGGACCGACCTGGTGCGCGGCCCGATGCGCTGGAGCGGCAGCGACCTGGGCGGCGACATGGTGATCGCCCGCCGCGCCCCCGCCGATCAGATCGGCGACCCCCTCTACAACCTGGTGGTGGTGGTGGACGACGCCGCCATGGCGATCAGCCACGTGATTCGCGGCGAAGACCACATCGCCAACACCGCCAAGCAGCTGCTGCTCTACGCAGCCCTCGGCGACGAGCCTCCGGTGTTTGCCCACACCCCGCTGATCCTCAACCAGGAGGGCAAGAAGCTCTCCAAGCGGGATGGCGTCACCTCGGTGAGCGAGTTTCGAGCCATGGGCTACACCGCCGAAGCCCTCGCCAACTACATGACCCTGCTGGGCTGGTCGCCGCCGGAGGGCATGGGCGAGCGCTTCACCCTGGCCGAGGCGGCTGCGGTGTTCGACTTCGAGCGGGTCAACCGGGCCGGTGCGCGCTTCGATTGGGACAAGCTCAACTGGCTCAATGGCCAGGTGCTGCACGGCCTCGACCCCGAGACCCTGCGGGAGCAGCTGGCCCCCCTGTGGGCAGAGCACGGCTGGGGCACGGAGCCTGGCCAGGTCAACTCAGACCCCGCCTGGCAGATCGACCTCTGCAGCCTGATCGGCCCGTCCCTGAGCCTGCTCGCCGATGGGGTGGAGCAGGCGCGCCCCTTCTTCACCACCCCGGAGCTGCAAGAGGCTGCCGCAGCCCAGCTGGCCAGCGAGGGGGCCCGCCCGGCCCTCGCCGCGCTGCTGGAGCGGTTGCCCGAGCCCGCAACCAATGCAGCGCCAGACGGGGCGTTGGGCGCCCAGCAGGCCCAGGCCCTGCTGGGCGAAGCCTGTGCCGCCGCCGGGGTGAAGAGAGGCGTGCTCATGAAGAGCCTGCGGGCGGCGCTGCTGGGCACCCTGCAAGGCCCCGACCTACTGGCCACCTGGCTGCTGCTGCACCGCAGCGGCGCTGACCGCCTCCGCATCAGCCGCTGCCTCTGAGAGCCCCAACCTGCGGGCCAGGGGACCGGCGCTGAGGCCCTGCAGGCCCACGGTCAGCAGAATCGTCAGAAACACGAGCCCCTGCAGACGGCCGGCCCCCACCACCCCAGCCTGCTCCAGGCGGATCGCAAACAGGCTGGCCACGGCAGCCGTGACGATGCCGCGGGGGGCCAACCAGGCCAGCAGGGCCCGCTGGGGCAGGCTGAAGTTGAGGCCTGAGGTGGCCAAGCCGATCGCCACGGGGCGCACCACCAGCATCAAAACCAGCACGCAGGCCACCCCACCCCAACCCAGGGGGCTGAGCTCCGCCCAGCTCACATCGGCGGCCAGCAGGGGAAACAGCATCGTGATCGCCAGCTGGGCCAGCTGGCGGATCAGGGCATCAAGCTCGGCCGCATCGGTGTCGGGCCGGCGGCCCACCACCACCCCGGCCGCCACGGCCGCCGGCAGGCCCGATTCGGGCAGCAACAGCTCACAGCCGCTGAACATCAGAAACAGGCTGCCCACCGTGAGCTGCAACCGCACGGCCCCGGCCGGTTGGGCCGGAATGCGGCGCAGGGCTTCGGCCAGCAACCAGCCGCACAGAGCACCGATCGCCACCCCACCACCCAGCCGTTGCAGCAGCCCCAGGGCCAGCTCCCGCCAACCGTGCAAATCGCCCAGCGCCAGCTCCAGCAACAGCAGGGCCAGCACGGCCCCGATCGGCTCGAGAATCAGCCCCTCGCCTTCCAGCACCTCGCCCAGGGGCGGCGACAAGCGGATCTGGCGCACCAGCGGATTCACCACCGTGGGCCCGGTGGCCAGCACGATGGCGCTGAACACAGCCGCCAGCGACCAGTTGAGCCCTGCTAACCAGTGGGCGACCAACAGGCCAGCACCAAGGGCCAGCACCAGTCGCACCAACACGATGCGCAGCACCGCCTGCTTCGTGGCCTCGCCCGGGAGCCGCAGGTTGATGCCGCCGTCAAACAGCACCAGGCTCACCAGCAGGCCCACCACGGTGTCCAGGCCAGCACCCAGATCCAGGGGCTCCACCAGGCCAAAGCCAGAGCGGCCGATCACCAGGCCGGCACTGAGCAACAGCACCACTCCAGGCAGCCCGGTGAGCCAGGCCAGGGCCTGGGCGATCGCCCCGGAAAAAACAGTGACGCCCCAGAGCAGACCCAGCCGCTCAGGTGTCATTCATCGAGGGCGTTGAACTTGGGCTCCACGTGGATGCCGATCACGCCGCTGGGTCGCACCACCAGGTATTCGCCCTCGAGATCACCGATCGGCACGTTCACGAAGGTGTCGGGCGCCGAGGCCGTCAGCACACCGCCGTACCACTGCTGGAAGGCCTCCAGGGTCTGGAAGTGGACGGTTTCGGTCTGGCCGCCGCTCATGTGCAGATGCACGGCGTAGCGGCGGGGGATGCGGGACATGGCGTCGCTGCCGGCGGCGGGGGGACGGAGAACTCGGGCATGCCCACAGGATGCCCCAGAGCCTCAGGGTTGTGCCATGCCAGGCGCTGCAGCGCAACATCGCCGGCCACATAGAGGGGATGACGGGGCTGGCGAGCGGCCGTGAGCCCCAAGGTGCCCAGACGGCGACCCACCAGCAACGCAAGCACCACCTGATCCCGCCCCCGCCAGGCCCCCTGGTTGCCCCAGCCCAGCCAAAAGGTGGCCTCAGGATTCGCCACCAGGCGCCGCCGGATCCAGTCATCGCTGGCGCCCCCCACCGGATCCGCAGCGCGGCGCAGCACCGCGGGCGACGGGCTGACGCGGGCAAACAGATTGAGCACCTCCAAAGCGCCGTAGCCCCAACAGCGGGCAAAGCCCAGCAGCCGCCGCAGGGTGGGATCGTCGCGCCGGCCGTTGGCCCGCGAAGGATTGAGGCCGATGAAGATCAGCCGCGGCGCCGCCGGCTCCCACACCCGCTCCAGCCACCAGCGGTACTGGCCGCAGGGGCTGAAGGTGGCGGTGCTGGTGCTGGCGGTGGCCGTCGCCGTGGTCGTGGTCGCCTGCATGGTCTCGGCGTCTCCTGTCAAAATTGTGACCACAAAAAGAACCACATTTCTGAGAGGCGTCGACAAGAGGATCCCGACAACAGGGCCAGGAGAACAGGGCCCGGACAGTCGACGACACGGCACACCCAGTGCAGATTGGGCCCCGATCCCTAGCCTGAGCATGGCTGACCCCGTGGTGACAATCGCGGCATCCGAATTGCCCCCCTGAGCTCTGGCAGGCTGGCTCGACCCATCACCGCTTGCAGCACCGTGGCCCCTGGCACCAAGCCCCTGCTGCTGCTGATCGATGGCCACTCCCTGGCCTTTCGCAGTTTCTATGCCTTCTCCAAAGGCGGCGAGGGGGGCCTGAGCACGAAAGAGGGCATCCCCACGAGCGTCACCTACGGCTTCCTCAAGGCCCTGCTTGACAACTGCAAGGGACTCAAGCCCAATGGTCTGGTGGTGGCCTTCGACACGGCCGAGCCCACCTTCCGCCACGAGGCCGACGCGGCCTACAAGGCCCACCGGGACGAGGCGCCGGAGCACTTTTTTGCCGATCTGGCCAACCTGCAGCAAATCCTTGCCGAAAGTCTCGACATCCCCTTGGCGATGGCGCCGGGCTACGAGGCCGATGACGTGCTGGGCACCCTGGCCAACCGGGCTGCCAACGCCGGCTGGCGGGTGCGGATTCTCTCCGGCGACCGCGACCTGTTCCAGCTGGTTGACGACGAGCGCGACATCGCCGTGCTGTACATGGGCGGCGGCCCCTACGCCAAAAACAGCGGCCCTACGGAGATCCGCCGCGACGGCGTGATCGCCAAGCTCGGCGTCACCCCGGAGGAGGTGGTCGACCTCAAGGCACTCACCGGCGACAGCTCCGACAACATCCCCGGCGTCAAGGGCGTGGGCCCCAAGACCGCCATCAACCTGCTGAAGGAGTTCGAGCATGTGGACGGCATCTACGCCGCCCTCGACCAGCTGGCCGAGTCCGACGCCTCCCGCCCCAAGCCCGCCCAGAAGGCCCTCAAGGGAGCCCTGATCGACAAACTGCGCGCCGACCGCGAGAACGCCTACCGCTCGCGGATGCTGGCCGAAATCCTGATCGACATTCCCCTGCCCGCCGAGCCGCGGCTGGAACTGGGGGCCGTGAAGGCCGAGGCCCTGGCCGGCAGCCTCGAGGAACTGGAGCTCTACAGCCTGGTGAAACAAGTGCCCACCTTCGCCCAGCTGTTCTCGGCCGTGCCGCCGCAGCCCAGCGAGGGATCCAGCCCCGCGGGCGGTGCGGCCGTCACAGCCACCGCAAATCAGGTTTCAGGTTGTGAAACAGAACGTTCAACAGATCCCAATCAGCCGCTCAACACTGGGCTACCGGCCCTGCAGCCCCAGCTGATCACCAGCCCCGAGGCCCTGGCGACCCTTGTATCCCAGCTCAACAGCTGCACCGACCCCGGGCGGCCCGTGGCCCTGGACACCGAAACCACCAGCCTCAATCCCTTCCAGGCCGAGCTGGTGGGCATCGGCCTGGCCTGGGGCGACGGCCGGGCCGAGCTCGCTTACATCCCGATCGGCCACCACAGCCCGCAGGCGCCCGATCTGCTCAGCGAGCCGCCGGCAACACCGCCTCAGCTGCCCCTGGATGCGGTGCTCACCGCCCTGGCCCCCTGGCTCGCCAGCGCCGCCCACCCCAAGGCCCTCCAGAACGCCAAGTACGACCGACTGATCCTGCTGCGCCACGGCCTGCCGCTGGGCGGGGTGGTGATGGACACCCTGCTGGCCGATTACCTGCGCGATGCCGGCGACAAACACGGCCTCGAGGCCATGGCCGCGCGCAACTTCGGATTCACCCCCACCAGCTACACCGACCTGGTGCCCAAGGGCGCCAATTTTGCCGCCGTGGCAATCGCCGAAGCCGCCCTGTATTGCGGCATGGATGTGCACCTCACCTGGCGCCTGGCCCAGCTGCTGCGCCGCGAGCTCACGGCCATGGGCGAGGCCCTGCCCCAGCTGCTCGACCAGCTGGAGCTGCCCCTTGAGCCGGTGCTGGCCCTGATGGAGGCCACCGGCATCCGCATCGACACCGCCTACCTGGGCGAACTCAGCAGCGAGCTCAAAACCACGCTCGAGCGCCTGGATGCCGAGGCCAAAGCGGCCGCTGGGGTCGACTTCAACCTGGCCTCGCCGAAGCAGCTGGGCGAGCTGTTGTTCGACACCCTCGGGCTCGACCGCAAGAAATCCCGCAAGACCAAAACCGGCTGGAGCACGGATGCGGCGGTGCTCGAAAAACTCGAAGACGCCCACCCAGTGGTGCCTCTGGTGCTGGAGCACCGCACCCTCAGCAAGCTCAAGAGCACCTATGTGGATGCCCTACCGGTGCTGATGGAGCCGGAAACGGGGCGGGTGCACACCGATTTCAACCAAGCGGTGACGGCCACTGGCCGGCTCTCCAGCAGCAACCCCAACCTCCAGAACATCCCGATCCGCACCGAGTTTTCGCGGCGGATCCGCAAGGCCTTTCTGCCGGAGGAAGGCTGGAGCCTGATCAGCGCCGACTACTCCCAGATCGAGCTGCGCATCCTGGCCCACCTCAGCGGCGAGGAGGTGCTGGTGGAGGCCTACCGCACGGGTGATGACGTGCATGCCCTCACCGCCCGCCTGCTGCTGGAGAAGGACACGGTGACGCCGGATGAGCGCCGCCTGGGCAAAACGATCAACTTCGGCGTGATCTATGGCATGGGCGCCCAGCGCTTCGCCAGGGAAACGGGCGTCAGCCAGGCCGAGGCCAAAGACTTCCTCACCAAATACAAACAGCGCTACCCGAAGGTGTTTGCCTTCCTTGAGCTGCAGGAGCGGCTGGCCCTGAGCAGGGGCTACGTGGAAACAATCCTGGGCCGGCGCCGGCCGTTCCACTTCGATCCCAACGGCCTAGGCCGCCTGCGCGGCAAGGATCCCCTGGAGATCGACCTGGAGGTGGCCCGCCGCGGCGGCATGGAGGCCCAGCAGCTGCGGGCCGCCGCCAATGCGCCGATCCAGGGCTCCAGCGCCGACATCATCAAGCTGGCGATGGTCCAGCTGCATCGCGAGCTGGAGGCGGCCCAATGTCCGGCAAGGCTGTTGCTGCAGGTGCACGACGAATTGGTGCTGGAGGCGGCTCCCGAAGCGCTCGAGCCGGTGCTCACCCTGACGCGTGAAACCATGGAGCGGGCCGTAACCCTCTCGGTGCCCCTGGTGGTGGAAACCGGCGTCGGCCCTAACTGGATGGATGCGAAGTGACAGCTGGCCTAATGACCCTGAAGCTCACCAACACCCTCAGCCGCCGCGTCGAGCCGTTTGAGCCCCTAGTGCCGGGGGAGGTAAGCATCTACTGCTGCGGGGTGACGGTCTATGACCTCTGCCACCTGGGCCACGCCCGCAGCTACATCGCCTGGGATGTGTTGCGCCGCTACCTCAGCTGGAGCGGCTACCGGGTGACGTTCGTGCAGAACTACACCGACATCGACGACAAGATCCTCGGCCGCGCCGCCGAGGAGGGCAGCTCGATGGAAGCGGTGAGCGAGCGCAACATCGAGGCCTTCGTGGCCGACATGGCCCGGCTCAACATCCTGCCGCCGGATCGCATGCCCCGGGCCACCCGATCGCTCGATGCCATTCGCACCCTGATTGAGGAGCTCGAGGCCAAAGGGGCCGCCTACAGCGCTGATGGCGATGTGTACTTCGCCGTGATGAAGCACGCCGGCTACGGCAAGCTCTCCGGCCGCGATCTGGCCGAACAGCAGGACAATGCGGCGGGCCGGGTGGGCACGGAAGAGGAAGCCCGCAAGCAGCACCCCTTCGACTTCGCCCTCTGGAAAGGCGCCAAACCCGGCGAGCCCAGCTTCCCCTCCCCCTGGGGACCGGGGCGGCCGGGCTGGCACATCGAGTGCTCGGCGATGGTGCGCGAGGAGCTGGGCAACACGATCGACATCCACCTCGGTGGTGCCGATTTGATCTTTCCCCACCACGAAAACGAGATCGCCCAGTCGGAAGCAGCCACCGGCCAACAGCTGGCCCGCTACTGGCTGCACAACGGCATGGTGAACGTGGGCGGACAGAAGATGTCGAAATCCCTCGGCAACTTCACCACCATCCGCGCCCTGCTGGATTCGGGGGTCTCACCGATGACGCTGCGCCTGTTCACCCTGCAGGCCCACTACCGCAAGCCCCTCGACTTCACCGCCGAAGCCCTCGAGGCCGCCGCCACCGGCTGGAAGGGCCTCAACGCCGCCCTCGGCCTGGCCAGCACCGCAAGCGCCGCACCCGGCGCCACCCCAGAACTCGCCGCCGCCCGGGCGCGCTTTACCGCCGCCATGGACGACGACCTCAACACCTCAGCAGCCCTGGCGGTGCTGTTTGAGCTGGCCAAACCGCTGCGCGCGCTCGCCAACCGGCTGGAGCGGGGCGATACCAGCGCCGCTGCCGAGGCAACCAGCCCATCCCTGGCCGCCCAGGGCGAGCTGCTGCGGGAGCTGGCGGGGGTGCTGGGCCTCGAACCCGAAGCCGGCGATGCCGCCCAAGCCGCAACAGAAGGCCCCAGCACCGATGAGATTCAAGCCCAGATCGAGGCGCGCCAGGCCGCTAAGGCCTCCCGCAACTTCGCAGAGTCCGACCGCATCCGCAACGCCCTCAAGGCCCAGGGCATCGAGCTGATCGACCGACCCGGCGGCGTCACCGAGTGGCTGCGGAACTGAGTGGCTGCGCAGCTGAGGCGTCAGTCCTCGCCCCTGCCGGCTGCCGGCGCCTCCTGGCCCTGCATCAGCCGCTCGATCTTGCGAATCCGCTGCAGGGTGGCGATCCACACCTCCTTCTGAAACCCGGGCGGGCAGGTTTCCACCAGCGCTTCCAGGTCTTCCTTGCGCTCGAAGGCATCCCACAGCTGGCGCTCTAGCCGGGCCCGCTCGATGAAATTCCAGCGCTGGAAAAAAGCGTTCACGGGCCCAAGCCTCGGCAGCCCACGGAGCCTACGAAGCAGCGATGGAGCCGGGGGCAGCTTTAGCCCGTCCAGCTGTGCAGCAGATCGGCGATCGACACGGTCAAGCCCACCGCGATCGCCAGTGGCGACACCCAGCGCAAGCCAAACAACAGCAGCCGCTGCAGCCGCGGCGAGCTGTCGCAGCCAGCCAGGTCGGACTGCAGGCGCTGGGGGGCCACCCAACCCAGCAGCACCGCCATCGCCAACCCCGCGGCAATCAGCAGCACCCCACCAAACAGGGCGTCCATGCGCTCCAGCACCGTCACGTTGAGGGCGGCGGGCAGGCCCAGCAGGGTGATTGCCAGCACGCACAACCAGGTGGTGCGGCGTCGGCTCCAGCCCAGCCGTTCGATCAGCGAACTCACCGGCACCTCCAGCAGCGACACCGATGAGGTGATCGCCGCGATGTAGGCCAGGGCGAAAAACAACACCGCCACCAGCCGCCCGGCTCCCCCCAGCGAAGCCAGACCGGTGGGCAAGGCAATGAACAGGGCGCCCACCGTGCTGCCACTCACCACATCGCCCAGGCCAAAGCTGGCCACCACGGGGAAGGTGACGCAACCCGCCATCAGGCCCACGGCCGTGTCGAGCCCCACCACGCTCACGGCCTCGCGCGGCAGGGCGCTGCGCTGATCGAGGTAGGCCGCGTAGGCCAGGATGCAGCCGATGCCAGCACCAATCGAGAAGAAGGCCTGGGTGAACGCGTTGCGGATCGTGGTGGGATCGATCAGCTTGCTGGGATCCCAGCGCAGCAAAAAGCCCTGGTAGCCCTCCTGGGCGCCCGGCAGGAAGCTCGCCCAGATCGCCAGGGCCAGCAGCAACACAAACAGAAGCGGCACGCCCCAGCTGGTGAGCCGCTCAATGCCGCGCCGAATCCCGGCCGCCACCACCAGGCCGGTGAGGCCCATGCTCAGCACCTGGCCCAGCACCGCCGGGCCGCCGTTGCTGATGCCGACGAAATGGGCTTCCGCTGCGGCCATGTCAGCCGGCAGCTCGCGCAGCAGCGCCTCCACCAGGCTCAGGCCGGTCCAGCCCATCAGCACGGCGTAGTAAGCCAGGATCCCCACGGCCGCCGCCAGAAACAACCAGCCCAGCGGCGCCCAGCGGCGACCGCCAGCCGTGATCGGTGCCAGCAGTGGGGAGTGGCCTGTGCTGCGGCCCAGCACCATCTCGGCCACCAGCACCGGCAGACACACCAGGGCCACGATCAGCACGTAGAGCAGCACGAAGGCCGCCCCGCCCCCCTGGGAGGCCCGGTAGGCGAAGCCCCAGAGATTGCCCAACCCCACCGCACTGCCGGCGGCCGCCAGCACAAAGCTCAGGGCCGAGCCCCAGCTCTCGGGCGGGCGGCCCCGCTCAACGGCAGCAGGGTTTGGAGCTGAGGGGCTCGGGGCTGGCTGGCTTGAACGGGGGCGGACCATCCAGGGGGCTGCCGAAGTTGCCCCAGTGTCCGGCACACCGCAAGCGCAGCGGCGCCCCCGTAACGGGATGGCGCAGCCGCAGGCCGGCGGCATGGAGCAGCAGGCGTGGTGCTGAGGCCGGATCTCCATAGAGCGGATCGCCAAGCACCGGATGCCCCAGCCAGGCGAGGTGCACCCGCAGCTGGTGGGAGCGGCCGGTGTGGGGTTGCAGCAGCAGGGTGCTGCCAGACCGGCAAGGATCCAGCCGCCGCCAGCGGGTGAGGGCCGGTTTGCCGCCGGCCGCCACCGGCACCACGCCATAGCGGGGCGGCCGGGTGGCGAGGCGCGCCAGGGGCTGATCGATCAGGCCGCCACGGGCCGCCGGCACCCCCTGCACCCGCGCCAGGTAGGTCTTGTGCACGCGCCGATCGGCAAAGGCGCCACTCAGCAGTCGGTGGGTGTCGGCATCCCGGGCCAGCAGGATCAGGCCCGAGGTGTCGCGATCGAGGCGGTGCACCAGCCGGGCTTCGGGCCAGCGGCGCTGGGCGCGGCTGATCAGCGAATCAGCCAACTCGGGCCCCAGCCCCGGCTGGCTCAGCAGGCCCGACGGCTTGGCCAGCGCCAGCAGCCAGGAGTCGGCGTAGAGAAGCTGGGGCGCGGGAGAGGGCCCCAGCTGCAGCTTATCCACCCATCTCGGCCACGCCAACGCGCTGCTGCAGCCACTCCAGGCCCACCACCAGGGCCACGCCGAGGGCACCCAGCAGCAGGGCCACCACCAGGGCCCCCGCATCGGGGGGGGACGCCAGGGCATCGCGCAGCACCACCAACTTGCCCTTGGCGTTGGTGGCGCTTTCCAGCACGGTGCGGAAGGGCCAGATCTTCCAGAGCGAGCCGGCCATCACGCCCACCAGCAGGGCCACGGTCTGGCCATGCCAGCGCTGCAGCAACCAGCGCAGCAGCCGCACAAAACTGAGCAGCCCCACCACGCAGCCCAGGGCGAAGGGCAGCAGGGTCGGCAGGTCGAGGCCTTTGACGGCCTCCATCACGTGCTGGTACTGGCCCAGGATCAGCAGCAGGAAGGAGCCGGAAATCCCCGGCAGGATCATCGCCATGATCGCCACAGCCCCACTCCAGAACACAGTGAAAGGGTCGTGGGGCATGGTCACCGGCACCCGCGTGACGAACACCAGCGCCGCCGCCGCCCCAATCGCCATCGCCACCAGCCCGCTGGTGCCCCAGTGGGCCTGGCGGGCGATCAACACGATCGAGCCCACGATCAGGCCGAAGAAGAAGGCAAACAAAAAGACCGGGTGATCCTCGTAAAGCCAGGTGATCGGCCGCACCAGCAGCAGCACCGAAGCCGCCACACCAGCCAGCAGCGGCAGCAGAAAACCCAGCCGCACGCGGGCCGCCGCCGCCGCCCAGCTGCCCTGGCCGAGCAGGTTCAGCAGCTCGAGATCAAAACCGCTGATGGCCTCCAGCAAGGTGGCGTAGATGCCCAGGATGAAAGCCATCGAGCCGCCGCTGACGCCGGGCACCACATCGGCGGCACCCATGGCCAACCCGCACAGCAGCACGTAGGGCCGCGAAGGCTGGGCAGCCGGCGAACGCGCTTCGGTCATCGGGAGGGGGCGATGGGAGACTGAGTCGCCGAAACCTTAAGGGGACCCGCCGTGAAAGCCATCAGCGTGCTGGGCTCCACCGGTTCGATCGGTACGCAAACCCTGGAGCTGGCCGAGGAGTTTCCCGATCGTTTCCGGGTGGTGGCCCTCACCGCCGGCAACAACCTCGATCTGCTGGTGGAGCAAATCCGCCGCCACGCCCCCGAAGTGGTGGCGCTGGCCGATCCCGAACGCGTGGCCGAGCTGCGCGAGCGTCTTAACGCCCTGGAGCCCGCCGCCCGGCCGGCCCGGCTCCCCGAACTGCTGGGCGGCTCCGACGGCCTGTGCGCCGCCGCCGCCTGGCCCAGCGCCGATCTGGTGGTGACGGGAATTGTGGGCTGCGCCGGCCTGCTACCCACCCTGGCGGCGATCCGCGCCGGCAAGGATCTGGCCCTGGCCAACAAGGAAACCCTGATCGCCGCCGGCCCGGTGGTGTTGCCGGAGCTGGCGAAATCAGGCTCGCGGCTGCTGCCGGCCGATTCAGAGCACTCCGCCATCTTCCAGTGCCTGCAGGGCACCCCCTACGCCGAAACCGCGCGGCTCTCCACCGGCGTGCCCACCCCGGGCCTGCGCCGCATCCAGCTCACCGCCAGCGGCGGCGCCTTCCGCGACTGGGATGCCGCCGATCTGGTCAAGGCCACGGTTGCCGATGCCACCAGCCACCCCAACTGGAGCATGGGCCGCAAGATCACCGTCGACAGCGCGTCGTTGATGAACAAGGGCCTCGAGGTGATCGAAGCCCACTACCTGTTCGGGCTCGATTACGACGCCATCGAGATCGTCATCCACCCGCAATCGATCATCCACTCGATGGTGGAGCTGACCGATTCCTCGGTGCTGGCCCAGCTCGGCTGGCCTGACATGAAGCTGCCGATCCTCTATTGCCTCAGCTGGCCCGAGCGGCTCAACACCCCCTGGCGCCGACTCGATCTCACCGAAGTGGGCTCGCTCACCTTCCGCGCCCCCGACCCGGCCAAATACCCCTGCATGCAGCTGGCCTACGCAGCCGGCCGCGCCGGCGGCACCATGCCGGCGGTGATGAACGCCGCCAACGAGCAGGCCGTGGCCCTCTTCCTCGAGGAGCAGATCCACTTCCTCGATATTCCGAAACTGATCGACGTGGTGTGTGATCGCCACCAGGCCGACCTCACCGCCAACCCCTCCCTGTCCGACGTGCTGGCCGTGGACGCCTGGTCTCGTCAGGCGGTGCGTGAGGCTGCAGCCCGGTTGAACGCTCGCCCCACCGCCGCACTCCCCGCCTGAGCCAGCGCCAGTGGTGAAAACTTCGTGATCTCCCACCACCTGCTGCTCTGCGCCACCCCCAGCAAGGCGCTCTGCTGCCCCGATCCAGCCGTGGGGGCCGCCAGCTGGGACACCCTCAAGCGCCTGGTGCGCGAGCTGGGCCTGGAGGATCCGCAACGCGCCGAGGGGATCGTGCTGCGCACCAAGGCCGACTGCCTGCGCATCTGCGCCGAGGGCCCGATCCTGTTGATGTGGCCCGAGGGCATCGTCTACGGCGGCGTCACCCCCGAGCGCATCGAGCGGATCCTGCGGGAGCACGTGCTGGGCGGCACCCCGATTGAGGCCTGGATCCTCAAGCGCATGCCCTTCCGCGCGCCCCTCACCCAAGCCTGCTCGTCAGCAGCTGGTTCAGCCACCGCACCGTGAGCTGATCGCCCCAGCAGCTCAGTGGGGCATCGCCGACGCCATGGAAGCCGTTGTGGCCGCCACGGGCCGTGAACACCACCTCCACCCCGGATAGCGACTGGGCCGCCAGGGCCTGGGCACCGCTGACTGGCACCCAGGGATCGTCGAGGGCATGCAGCAACAGGGTGGGGGGCAGGGCCGGTGGGTCGCTGCTGCCGTCCCCATGGGCACCCAGCAACCGAGGCAGGGGCGAGGCCTCCCTGTAGTAGTGCTCCACCGAGCGGTAGCCCCAACGGGGGGCAGTGATGGCGGCGTCGAAGGCGCGGATCGTGCGGGGGTGATCTGGGCCCTCCAGCGCAAGGCGCTCGGCGGCGCTCACCCCGAAGGGATCGGCGAGGGTCTGGGCACAGAGCCGGCGCAGCAGCCAGCGCTGGTAGACGCGGTTGCGGGGCTTCTCAATCTGCTGGGAGCAGCGGGCTAGATCCAGCGGACTGCTGGTGCACACCAGCGCATCCAACACCCCCGGGGCGGCCAGGGCTGCGTTCAGCAGCATCGTGCCCCCCAGCGAAATCCCCACCCCCAGAAGCGGCCGCCCTCCGGCCTGCTCGCGCGCCCGCCGTAGCACCGGCAGGAGATCGCGGTCGCAGCGGGCCGCATAGGTGCCCGGCGCCAGGGGCCGGCCCGGGCCCGCCCCACGCAGATTCAACCGCCACACCCCAAAACCTGCAGCCTGCAGACTCAGACCCATCCGCCTGAGGCCTTCCCGCTCACTGGATCCCCCCAGCCCATGCAGCAACACCACCAAGCCCCGCGGCTCCGCCCGCTGGCCAGGAGCAACCGGCCGCGGCGGGTCGACCATTGCCAGCAGGGAGGCCTGATCCCCCACCGCCAGGGCCAGGGGTTCCCCCTGATCCGGCGGCAACAGGGGCGGCTTGAAGGTGTCCCGCAGGGTCTGCAGGTCGGGGCCGATCCAGGGCCAGCGCTGCTGGAATGGAGCCAGCCCCAGGCCCTGCACCAGCTCCGGCATCACCCGCTTCAGGCGGCCGCCTTCTTGCCCACGCCCATGCTGCGCAGCTCGCTGAGCAGGCCATTCAGCACCACCTTGGCATCGCCAAACACCATGGCCGTCTGGGGCAGCTCAAACAGGGCGTTCTTGATGCCGGCGTAGCCCGCTCCCAGGCTGCGCTTGACCACAAACACCTGGCGGGCCTGATCCACTTCGAGCACGGGCATGCCGTACAGCGGACTGCTGGAATCGCTCTTGGCGTCGGGGTTCACCACGTCGTTGGCGCCCAGCACGATCACCACATCGGTGCGGGGGAATTCGGGGTTGATCGTGTCCATCTCGAGCAGTTGCTCGTAGGGCACGTCGGCCTCCGCCAGCAACACATTCATGTGGCCCGGCATGCGGCCGGCCACCGGGTGAATCGCATAGCTCACCTCCACCCCATGGGCCTCCAGCAGCTTGGAGAGCTCCCGTAGAGCGTGCTGGGCCTGGGCCACGGCCAGGCCGTAGCCCGGCACGAACACCACCCGCTCAGCGGCCTCAAGCGCCAGGGCGCATTCCTCGGCGCTGCAGCTGGTGATGCGGGTGTAGCCCGCCTCGTCGCCGCCACCGCCCACGCTCGCGGCACCCCCGAGGGCGCCGCCGAACAGCACGCTCACCAGGGAGCGGTTCATGGCGGTGCACATCACCTGGGTGAGGATCAGGCCCGCTGCGCCCACCATGGCGCCGGCCACGATCAGCAGCTGACTGCCCACCACAAAGCCGGCAGCGGCAGCGGCCACCCCGGAATAGGAGTTGAGCAGGGAGATCACCACGGGCATGTCGGCCCCGCCGATCGGCAGGGTGACGCCAATGCCCAGCAAGCTCGAGGCCACCACCAGCAGCCAGAGGGGAGAGCCGGCCATCGCCCCAGGCAGGGCCAAAGCCCCCACCAGACAGGCCACCGCCAGGGCGATGTTGACGCCGTGGCGCAGGGAGCTCTGGGTCCAGCCGGGGGTGTCGATCCAGCCCTGCAGCTTGCCCATCGCCACGATCGAGCCGCTGAAGGTGATCGCGCCCACAAACACGGAGATCACGATCGAGATCTGCTCCACCAACCCCGGGGAGCCTCCCGAGCCGTAGAGCGCCACACCGAGGGCCACCAGCAGCGACGCCATGCCGCCGCAGCCGTTGAACAAGGCCACGGTTTCGGGCATGGCTGTCATCGGCACCCGCCGGGCGGTGACCAGCCCCAGCAACCCGCCCACGGTGGTGCCAATGGCAATCCAGAGCCAGGCCTGGGGGCTGAGGGGCTGCTGAATCAGCAGGCCCAGCACCGCCAGACCCATGGCCAGGGCGGCCAGGCCATTGGCGGAGCGGGCCGTGCTCACCTTGGAGAGGCCCTTGATGCCCAGGGCCAGCAGCAACACCGCCACCAGGTCGATCAGGGCGGGCAACAGATTCAGTCCGGCCATCAGCGTGCCCCCCCGGAGCGAGTCTTTTTACGAGAAAACATCGCGAGCATGCGGTCGGTGACCAGGAAGCCGCCCACCACGTTGAACAGGGCGAAGCCGAGCGACAGGGAACCCAACACCAACAAGGGCACCTGGCCGTTGGCCTGGCCGATCAGGGTGAGCGACGCCAGCATCGTGATGCCACTGATGGCATTGGCGCCACTCATCAGCGGCGTGTGCAGGGTGGGCGGCACCTTGCCGATCAATTCAAGGCCCAGCAGGCTGCCGAGCAGCAGCACCCACAGGGCTTGGGTCAGGGCACTCATCAGTTGGCTCCGGAAACGAGGTCGGGGAAACGGCAAGCGCCGGCGTGGGTGAGCAGGCAACCCGCCACGATCGGGTCCTCCTGGGTGATCAGCTCGTCGAGCTGGAAGCCGCCCTCACCGAGCACGTGCTCCACCAGGGCAGCCAGGTTGCGCGCGTAAAGGGCACTGGCGTGGTTGGCCACGGAGCTGGGCAACCCGTCGCCACCGATCAGCTGCACCCCATGGCGCTCCACGGTCTGGCCACACACCGTGCCGGCGCAGTTGCCGCCCTGGGCCACCGCCAGGTCCACCACCACCGAGCCGGGCCGCATCCCCGCCAGCATCTCCTCGGAGATCAGCCGTGGTGCCCGCCGGCCCGGCACCTGGGCGGTGCAGATCACCATGTCGGCAAGGGCCAGCTGCTCGGCCAGCTGCTGCCGCTGGGCCGCCAGGAAAGCCTCACTGGCCGCCTTGGCATAGCCGCCCGACTCGGCCGGGCGCTCCTCCTGCTCGGGCGGCGCCAGAAAACGCCCACCCAGGGATTCCACCTGCTCCTTGGCCGCCGGCCGCACGTCGCTCACGTACACCACCGCTCCCAACCGCCGGGCCGTGGCCAGGGCCTGCAGACCGGCCACCCCAGCACCGAGGATCAGGGCCCGGGCTGGCTGGATCGTGCCGGCGGCCGTCATCAGCATCGGCACGTAGCGATCGAGGGCCGCCGCCGCCAGCAGCACCGCCTTGTAGCCGGCGATGTTGGCCTGCGACGACAGCACATCCATGCTCTGGGCCCGGCTGATTCGGGGCAAAAGCTCCAGGGCCAGAGCCGAAACGCGGCGGGCCTGGAGCTGCTCCACCATCGCCGCCGCTCCGTAGGGGGCCAGCAACCCGGCCACGAGGGCGCCGGGCTTGAGCTGATCGAGCACCTCTGCAGCTGGCGGGTTAACGCAGAGCACCGCATCGACGCCCCCGCCAAGGCCGGCCCCAGACTCCACCAGGTGGGCGCCGGCATCGGCGTAGTCGGCGTCGGCAAACCCGGCAGCCAGGCCCGCCCCCTGCTCCAATCGAACATTCAGGCCGCGGGCCCGCAGGCGCCGCACCGTTTCTGGGGTAGCCGCCACTCGGCACTCCCCAGCACTGCGCTCCCGCAGGATCAAAACATCAGCCAAGTGGATCCCCAGAGGCCCTCTCGTTCTATTAGGGGGGAATGCCTCTGCTGGGGGCAACACACTGAAGGAAAATGTGCGCAGTTGCCCATCCCAGTTGCCCATCCAGCAGCTGCCCGGCCAACCCCGCAGGGAGTCAGAACAGGGGCAAGAGCTCCTGTTCCACGCAACTGGCCTGGGGCAGGGCGCCCTGGTGACGCAGGTGGCGGGCCCGCAGGATCATCGGATCGATGTCGCATTCCAGGGCCCAGCACTGGTTGAGATGGCGTTGCTGCTGGGCGAGGGGCCAGGCCCAGCCATTGGGATCGGAGCAGGGATGGGCCATGGCGAGCGCAGCGCAAACCTTCTGAATGGCCCGAACGTAGGCACGGCTGGGCTCAAACCCATAGGCCACATCACTCATTTGCCGCAAGCCTGCTGACGGCCCGGCCACCCTCGCCACAATGGCGCGATGGCCTTCCCCTCGTTTGATCTGGGCATCAAGGCGCCGGCAACTCCTGGGATCCGGCCCAGGCAGTGGCAGAGCCGCCTGATCCAGTTGCTGCGAGCCCGCCTGGTCAATAGCCAGCCGGGCGGTCACGACGTGCTGATTCACGCCGGCCCGGGAGCCGGCAAGACGCTGGGCGCCCTGCTCAGCTTCCACACCCTGCAGCGGGAGCAACGGCTCGATCGCTTTCTGGTGTTCTGCCACCGCAGCTCGATCGCCCGCCAGTGGCTGGCGGCCGCAGAACGCTTGAACCTGCGTTTGCGGGAGTGGGACCCCGAGCAGGGGCTGGCCGCCCTGGGGGCCCCCAGCGCCTGGGATGGACTGCTGTTGAGTTACCAGAGCGCCGGCCGGCACCGCAGCCATCTCGAAGCCAGGTTGCCCGAGGCCGGGCTCGGCCGCTGGCTGGCCATTGCCGATGAGGTGCACCACCTGGGCCTCGATCCGGACGAACCGGAAGCCGCCGCCTGGGGATTCGCCTTCAGCCAGCTCACCGCCGGAGCCCAGCTGCGACTGGGGCTCACCGGCACCCCCTTCCGGGCCGACAACCTGGCCTTCTGCGCCGCCCGCCGGGTGCGGGTGCAGGAGGGTGATGACGTGATCGAGCGGATCGTCCCCGACCTGAGCGTCGAACCGCGCCACTTGATCCTGGCCGGAGACGTGCGGCCGCTGGAATTCCGCTTTCAGGACGGCTGGGTGGAGCACGGCCGGCCCCAGGCCAGCGCCGATACCGAAACCTCGCCCCTCTCCGCCGAAGTGCGCGAGAGCTGGCGGGCCCGCAATCTGCGCCGGGCGATCCAACTGGGCGACAGCAGCAGCATTGCCCTGCGGCTGCTGCTCAATGCCCGCAAGCGACTGGAGCGGGTGCGCACCAGTCATCCCGAGGCGGGAGGGCTGGTGATCGCCCGCGACATCGCCCACGCCCGCCGCATCACAGGGCTCCTGGAGGAGGAGGGCGATCGGGTCCACCTGGTGCACTCCCAGGATCCGGACGCCGCCGCGCGCCTGGCTGCCTTCCAGGCCGGGGAAGCCGATTGGCTGGTGAGCATCGACATGTGCGCCGAAGGCTTCGATGCCCCGCGGCTGCGGGTGGTGGCCTACTTGACCACCGTGGTCACCCGCAGCCGCTTTGTGCAGGCGATCACCCGGGCCGTGCGCATGGATGGCCACCGAGCCGCAGTGGAAGGGGTGCCGCGGGATGCCTCCTTCGTGTTTGCCCCCGCCGACCCGCTGTTGATCCGCTACGCCCGCAGCTGGTCGCTCAGCGAGCCCTATCTGATCCGCGCCAAGTTGGTGGCCCCACTGAGCGATGCCGGCGGCCTTGCCCGGGGCGGCCAGCTCCCCCTGGAAGCGGTGGATGAGCACCTGGGAGAAGTGATCCGCATGGGCGGACCGCAGCTGCCGGGTTTTCTGCACTAAATGGCGCTATCCGTGCTGCAGAAATACAAGCATTTACTGCAAATACGCGACGTTGTGTCAACCAATACCTCATCCGGGCGCACGCCCCGGCAGCGTGGTTCCAACCAAGGGGGAGAGCGGAGCATGAACGCCGCAGTGAATCGCCGTCTCACCGTTGCCGTCAGCTGGGCTTTGGCCCGTCGCGCCACCCTCGACTGCCTCGAGCACTACGAAGAAAGCTTTGCGGTCACAGAAGAATTCCGTGAGTGGCTGCTCTGCCTGGAGGAGCATCCCGAACTCCTGGCCGCCAGCGTGTTGATGGTGCCCAACGACCTGGGCCAGGGCATTTGCCCGGAAAGCGACGGACTCCTGGAAATTTGAGTTAACTCAAAAAAATTTCGAAGATTGCAGCCTTGGCCTTTGCTGCTGCACGCCCCGGGCCAACACGCCCGAGCAGCCCATCCCTTAGGCTCAACTCATAGTCGATCCGCTTACGTCATGACCGCTCCGGGGCTGGCTGTCGAAAATCTGGTGATCGTGGGCTCGGGCCCCGCCGGCTACACGGCCGCGATCTACGCGGCGCGGGCCAACCTCAGCCCCCTGCTGATCACCGGCTTCCAGGACGGCGGCATTCCCGGCGGTCAACTGATGACCACCACCCACGTTGAAAACTTTCCCGGCTTTCCCGACGGCATCCTCGGCCCGGAGCTGATGGACCAGATGAAGGCCCAGGCCGTGCGCTGGGGCACCCGCCTGGTGGAGGCCGATGCCACCGCCATCGACCTCGCCCAGCGGCCCTACCGCATCACCGCGGAAGGCCAGACGATCGAAGCCCAGGCTGTGATTCTGGCCACGGGCGCCAGCGCCAACCGGCTGGGTCTCCCCAGTGAGGAACAGTTCTGGAGCCGGGGCATCAGCGCTTGCGCCATCTGCGATGGCGCCACCCCCCAGTTCCGACAGGCCGAACTGGCCGTCGTCGGCGGTGGCGACTCGGCCTGTGAAGAGGCGGTTTATCTCACCAAATACGGCAGCCATGTGCACCTGATCGTGCGCGGCGACAAGCTGCGGGCCAGCGGTGCCATGGCCGACCGCGTGCTGGCCAACCCAGCCATCACCGTGCACTGGAACCGTCAGCTGGCTGATGCCAGCGGCGGGGACTGGCTGGAGGCCATCACCCTGCGGGATGCCCACAGCGACGCCACCGAGGAGCTGGCCATCAAAGGCCTCTTCTATGCCATCGGCCACACCCCCAACACCCGTCTGGTGAAGGGCCAACTCGAGGTGGATGGCCATGGCTACCTGGTAACCCAGCCCGGCCGACCCGAAACCAGCCGCGAAGGCGTCTACGCCGCCGGTGACGTGGCCGATGCCGAGTGGCGTCAGGGCATCACCGCGGCGGGCAGCGGCTGCCAGGCAGCCCTCGCCGCCGAGCGCTGGCTGACCCACCACAACCTGGCAGTCACCGTCAGCCACGAGCCGGTGGACCCCGCCGAGGTGGGCGAACCCAAGCGCACCGCCGAAAGCGATGAGAGCAACTACGACCCCCAGGCTCTCTGGCAGAAAGGTGGATTTGCGCTGCGCAAGCTGTATCACGACAGCACCAGGCCCCTGCTGGTGGTGTACACCTCACCGAGCTGCGGACCCTGCCACGTGCTCAAGCCCCAACTCAAGCGCGTGCTCGATGAGCTCGGCGGTGCGGCCCAGGGCGTGGAGATCAACATCGAAGCCGATCAGGAGATCGCTGTGCAGGCCGGGGTCACCGGTACGCCCACGGTGCAGCTGTTCCACAACAAGGAGCTCAAGCAGACCTTCCGGGGCGTGAAGCAACGCAGCGAGTTCAAGGCCGCCATCGAAGCCCTGATCGGAGTGCCGGCCTGATCAGCGGCGACGCGGACCGCCGGGACGGTTGCCGCCGGGACGGGGACCAGCGGCCGCATTGCGCTCCCGGTAGGTGATGCGCCCGCGGGTGAGGTCGTAGGGGCTGATCTCCACCAGCACCTTGTCGCCTGCCAGCAGCTTGATCCGGAACTTGGTGAGCTTGCCCGCCGCCCGGCAGAGGCATTGGTGACCAGCCGGCTGCTCCAGGGTCACCAGGTAAAACCCGTTGCCCTGTTCCTTTTCAATCACACCGGAGGTCTCGATCATGCGGGGAGGCTGTCTTGGGAATCAATCGCTGCCAACAGCTTAATTGCCGCCCGACAGGCGATAGGGTCTCTGGTACTTGTGCCGTTCCGGCTTCGCCATGCTTCTGCCGCCTCTGTCAATAGATCTGGGGCTGCTGCTGATCTCCATCGGCGTGGTGAACCTCTGGAAAGCCCGCCAGGCCAGTTGAGGCCAGGCTCCTCATCAGCCTCCCCTGACCACCCTTCTCTTCCACAAGCCCTACGGGGTGCTGAGCCAGTTCACTCCCGAACCGGGCAGCCACTGGGAGTGCCTGGCGACCTTCATCAAGGTGCCTGGGGTGTACGCCGCCGGCCGACTTGATGCCGACAGCGAGGGGCTGCTGTTGCTCACCAGCAACGGCCGGCTGCAGCAGCGCCTCACCGATCCCAGCTGCGGCCATTGGCGCCGCTACTGGGCCCAAGTGGAAGGGCAGGCAGCCAACCAGCCCCAAGCGATGGAGCAGTTGCGCAGCGGCGTGCTGATCCAGGGCCAACGCACCATGCCGGCACGCGCCCAGGTGATCGCCGATCCAGCCCTGCCCGAGCGCACCCCCCCGATCCGTCAGCGCGCCGCCATTCCCACCAGCTGGATCGAGCTGGAGCTGCGGGAGGGTCGCAATCGCCAGGTGCGACGCATGACCGCCGCCGTAGGCCTGCCCACCCTGCGGCTGCTGCGGGTGGCCATCGACCTGATGGATGGGGACGCCCCGCTCGACCTTGCGGGCCTGGCCCCGGGTGAATGGCGCGAGGTGACGGCAATGGAAGCGGCCCGCCTGGAGCAGCTGCTGCAGCACCGAGCAGGCGTGGGCTGGAGCTCACCCGGACGGGGCGGCCGGGCGGGGGGCGGGAAATCCGGCCGAGCCGGGGGAGGCGGATAGGGCGGCTTAGCCGACCACATCCTTGAGTTCGCGCACGGTCTGCAACTGACCGTAGTAGTAATTCGCCCGAGCACGACGGTCGCCATCCTCGAGGGTGTCGAAGGCATCGAAACCCAGGGCCTGCCAGAGCTCGTGGCCGCAGGCTCGGTTGAGCTCTTCAATCGCCTCGGCTTCAAGGTTCGCCAGACGGCGCTGCAGGTTTTTGATCTGGGCAACCGACATGCACGCATCCGAGCGACAGCCCAATAGTACAGGCGCACTGGCGCCCGAGCTTCAGAAGGGCAGCTTCTTCTTGGCTTCCTTGTCGAGATCCGATTCCATCTCCCGCAGGCGCCGGAGAATCGTGTCGTAGTACTCCTTGAGATAGGCCTCCAGGCCTGTGGTTTCGGCTGGGTCGAGACCAAACGCCTCGTAGCTGGCCTGCATCGGTGCGTCGAGGGCCGTACCGCCGCCGGTCACCGCCTCAAAGGCCAGCCGCTCGGCCACATTCAAACTGGCTTCGAAGAAGCCGGTCACCGACCGCATCAGGCCGAGCAGGGCCGGTGGCACGCGGAACGTGCGGGCCTCCTTGCCGGTGAAGCGCTCACACAACTGGGTGATTTCGCTGGTGGTCCAGGCGCGCAGACCCACCACCGGAAAGGCCTGACGCACGGTCTGGGGATGCTCCAGGGCAGCCACGGCAAAGCGGGCCATGTCCTGGGTGTTCATGTAGGCGATGGGGGTGGGCGAACCACTCACCCACACCGTCTGGCTTTCCAGCACGGGAATGGCGAACTGGCTGATCACGCCCTGCATGAAGGCCACGCCACGCAGGATCGTGTAGTCGAAATCAGAGGCCATCAACCAGTCTTCTGTGCAGGCCTTGATGTCCATCAGGGGCACATCACGGTGTTGATGCGCATCCAGCAGCGACACAAACACGACCCGCTTCACACCGGCGGTCTGGCAGGCCGCAAACAGGTTCTGTTTACCTCTCCAGTCGATGTCGTAAGAGCTACCGGAATCGGTCGCCCGGGCGGTGGCCGCGTCGATCACCGCGTCCTGCCCTTCGAGGGCATAGGCCAGGCTCTCGGGCTCCAGCAGGTCGCCGCGGGTGAGCTCACAACCCCACTCCTGCAGGAAGGACGCCTTGCGGGGCGAGCGCACCATGCAGCGCACCTGGTGGCCGGCGTCGAGGGCTCGGCGGGCGACCTGACGCCCCAGAGTGCCCGTCCCGCCAACCACCAGAACCTGCATCGCCAACGCTCAAGCGGGCCTGAGCCTAGGCGTCGGCTGGGTCGAGCCGGGAGCAGAGGCCGCTTCGACAGGCAGTCGTCAGTCTTTGTCGGCCAATTTCAGCAACAGGGCACCACCGGCGAGCCCCACGGGAATCAGCACCCAGAACAGGGCTGCGGTGCCGAAGATTTCAGAGGCCATGGGCCGGTGGGCGAAAGGCCCTCCTATTTAGCAGCGCCAGCGGCCGGGGCGTCCAACCGCTGGGCAATCTGCAGGATCACGCTCCAGGGCGCGTCGCTGCGCAGCTGAGCCGGCATCACGCCGCTGGCCAGCGCCACCCAGCCCTCGGCCTGCAAGGCGGCCACTAGGGCCGCCAAGGGCGGCGGGCCGCAACTGAGCCGGCGGGCGATCTCAGCGGTTGGCCAGCAGACGGGCGGTACCCCTGGATCGGCCGCCAGCTGGCCCAGCAAGCGGGCACCCGCAGCGCCGAGGCTGCCGGGCAGGGTGTCGCCGAGGCTGGCCATCGCTGCCAGCAGCGCCGGATCCTGCAGCGGGCCGATCCAGAGGGGCCCACTGATCGCTAGGGGCTGGGCAACCCTGGGCTGGGCCTGGCTTGCGGGGCAGAGACAGGGCAGCCACTGGCGCAGCCGCAGCAACGGCTGCACCTCCTGGGCGCCGCAACCATGGCAGTGGGCCAGCAGGCCGAGCTGCTGCTCCTCACCGCATCCAGCTCGGCGCCGCAACCGCACCGCGGTGCGAAACGTGCGTCCCTCACTGAAGCTGAACAGGGGCTCCACCCCACACCCCATCGCCCAGGCTGCCCGCGCCACCGTGCCGAGCTGCAGACGCAGGGCCAGCTCCCAGCTGGCCGGATGGGCACGGGCCGCTGCCCCCAGCAACCGGATTGCGGCCGGCCGGTCGTGGCCGGTGGGGGAGCGGCCGTCGGTGCTGGCCAGATAGAGCACGCCGTCGAAGGCCACCGCCTCCAGGGCCAGCGGCAGCAGGGCCGTGGGGCAGCCGAAGCCATCGAGATCCACCAGCTCGAAGCGCTCCTGGCGTTGCAGGCACTCCGCCAGCAGGTGCTGGGCCGTGCGGGCGCTGCAGCGCAAACCCTTCAGGCCCGCGAGATTGCGCTCCAGCAGGGGCAGCCGATCGGGATCAGCGTCGTTGGCCCACACCGCCTCGGCTCCCCCCTCCAGCCCATAACGCAGGGCGCGGATGCCACAGCCAGCCATGGCATCGAGCACCCGCAGCGGGCCGCGGGCCGCCAGGGAGGCCGCCAGCAGCACCCCCAGATCGCGGGAGGGGCGCGACTCCGGCCGGAAAAAGCCGCTGCCGGGCTCCAGCCGGGCCCGCCCTTCGCAATAGTGATCGTCGGTGTGTGCTGTCAGGAGATCCCGAGGTGGCGGTCACAATCCAGCCTGCACCCCCAGCTCCGGCCGATGGGGCCGCTGGCAACGACACCGATTGGGGCGTCCATGCCGAGTGGCTCTGGCGCGGGCAGCGCTGCCACTGGCGGGCGCTGGGGGATGCAGCGGCGCCGGCCCTGGTGCTGGTGCATGGTTTTGCCGCCGGCAGCGGCCACTGGCGTCGCAACGCGGCGGTGCTCGCCGCCGCGGGCTGGCGCGTTTACGGGCTGGATCTGATCGGCTTCGGGGCTTCCAGTCAGCCGGCCCTGCGCCTCGACAACCGCCTCTGGGCCCGGCAGCTGCAGGCCTTCCTCGAGCAGGTGGTGCAGGGGCCGGCGGTGCTGGTGGGCCACTCCCTCGGGGGCCTGGTGACCCTCAGCTGCGCCGTGTTGTTCCCCCGCTGGGTGCGGGCCGTGGTGGCCGCCCCCCTGCCGGACCCCACCTTGATGCTGACCAGCCGGGGTAGACCCCCCCGCCGGCCACCGTGGTGGCGGCGGCTGCAGCGCTGGCTGGTGACCCTGCTCTGCCGGTTGCTGCCGCTGGAGCTGCTGGTGCCGCTGCTGGCCCACTCGCCCCTGCTGGACCTGGGCATCCAGTCGGCCTACAACACGCCCGTGATCGGCGACCGCGACCTGCACCGGGTGATCGCCAGGCCGGCCAGGCGCCCCGGCGCCGTTCGCGCCCTCAGGGCCATGAGCATCGCCATGGCGCTACGCCCCCATGCCGCCACCGCGCCAGCTCTGCTGCAACGGCTCCAGCAGCCGCTGCTGCTGATCTGGGGCCAGCGCGATCGGCTGGTGCCGGTGCAGGTGGCCCAGCAGGTGCAACGGTTGCGTCCGGATCTGCCCCTGGTGTTGCTGGATGGCAGTGGCCACTGCCCCCACGACGAACAGGCCGAGGCCTTCAACGGCGCCCTGCTCGCCTGGCTGGAGCAGCTGCCGGCGACCGGCCCCATTCCCAGCCCCGGGCGGTAATTTGGGGCAAAGCCACCGCAGCGGGTTCCTCAGGCGATGAAACACACCCTCTCGGTGTTGGTGGAAGACGAATCCGGGGCCCTGAGCCGAATTTCCGGCCTGTTCGCCCGCCGGAGCTTCAACATCGAGAGCCTGGCGGTGGGGCCGGCCGAGCAGGCCGGCATCTCCCGGCTGACGATGGTGGTGGAGGGCGACGACCACACCCTCGAGCAGATGACCAAGCAGCTCGACAAGCTGGTCAACGTGCTCGGGGTGATCGACCTCTCGCGCATTCCCGCCGTGGAGCGCGAACTGATGCTGCTCAAGGTGTCGGCCCCGGCCGAAACCCGCAGCGCCATCCTCGATTTGGTGCAGGTGTTCCGAGCCAATGTCGTGGACGTGGCCGATGACGCCCTGACCCTGGAGGTGGTGGGAGATCCGGGCAAGCTGGTGGCCCTCGAACAGGTGATGGAGAGCTACGGGATCCTCGAGATCGCCCGCACCGGCAAGGTGGCCCTGGAGCGGGCCTCCGGGGTCAACACCGCCTTCCTGAAGGTGACGGCCTCCAACAAACGGGTGCCGGCCTAGGGCTTGCCCTGCACCAGGGTGCCGCCTTCCACCACCGTGGCCTTGACGATCTTGTCCCCCTGGCGGATCTGGTCGATCACCTCCATCCCCTTGCTCACCCGGCCAAACACGGCATAGCGGCCATCGAGCTCAGGCAGAGCCTGCAGAGCCACATAGAACTGAGCACTGGCGGAATTGGGATCGGCGGAGCGGGCCATGGCCACCGCCCCGCGCTGGTGGGCCAGGGCTAGTTGCCGGGTCACCCCCGGCGCCGTCACCGGTTCGCCGTAACGGGGCTCGGGCTCATCGCTGCGCTTGATCTCCAAAGGGATCAGGCGGGCTTCACCGCTGACGGGATCCACATAGCTGCCCAGGCCGTACTGGCTGGCTGGCACCTTCGGATCAGCACTGCCGGGATCCCCTCCCTGCACCACAAACGGCACCGGCTCGCGCACCACCCGGTGGAACACCGTGCCGTTGTACACGCCCCGTTTGACGAGATCGACAAAATTGCCGGCGGTCAGCGGCGCCGCGGCGCCCTCGAGCTGGAGCTGCACCTCGCCCTTGCTGGTTTGCAGGGCCACGGTGGCCGAACCACTCAGGCAGGGGGTACTCGCAGCACTGCAACCCAGCTGACGGCTGCTGCTATCGGCGGCGCAAGCCACCAGAGTGAACGGCGCCAGCAGCAACAGCCCGCCCAGCACCAGGCGGCTCAACCAGATCCGAGCCATCAGACGCCCTCCAGGGGAACACCCAGAAAGCGGGCCAACTGGGCGCCGGAGAGCTCCAGGTCGGCCAGGGGCATCGGCTCGCCGACCCGGGTGAGGGGCATGTCGCGGCGTCCCTGCACCTTCAGCGCCAGGCGGCGGCGGGGATTGAGACCATCGCGCACCTCCACCTTCACCGCCTGGATATCACGCAGGGGGATGTCCACTGTGATCATCTGGCGGAAGCCGCGACGGCTGATCGTGGCCGTGCCGGCCTGCCGGTCAAAGCGGTTGCTGCCGGCTCCCACATCGATGCCGATCACGGCCCAGAGATAGGCGCATAGGGCCATGGCCGCCAGGCCATACAGCCCCATCACCAGCCCCTGGGGCAACCAGGCCAGCTCAGCCGGGTGGCCGATCGGCAGCAGGTCGGTGCCCAGATAGCTGGACGCACTGGTGAGCAGGAAGCCGAGGCCGCCGGTGGTCACCACCACGGCCACCAACACGTTGGAGAGCCGCCGCGACCCCAGCACCGGCAGCTCGAGCAACTCGATCGCGGGGGAGGAGACCATGGGAACGCACAAACAATGGCTGTCATCCTGACCGGTCGCAGCGCCTGGATGCAACGCCGGCACGGATCCCGAAATCCCAGCCAGAGCGGCCCATGTCAGCCCGTATCAAACGGCCTCGCGATCCCCTTCAACATTGTTACCATTGCTCGGTAATCCCTCAGCTTCCGCGGGTTTTCCGCTCCGTTTCATCACCATGACGATCGCTGTAGGGCGCATGCCGCAGCGGGGATGGTTCGACATCCTCGATGACTGGCTCAAGCGCGACCGCTTCGTATTTGTGGGTTGGTCGGGTCTGCTCCTGTTCCCCACCGCCTATCTGGCACTGGGTGGCTGGCTGACCGGC